>NZ_JACJDT010000129.1:0-1101 GCF_014163675.1 Pseudoalteromonas sp. SR44-5 | reverse complement strand
TTAAAATACCCTAAACATTATCGCTTTACCAAGCCTACTTTTTATGTAGGTGGTTCAAATCGTCAATGGGATTCACTGGCATACGCCACAGCCATGACCTTTATGGATACATCAATCCCGCTTGGGACACACTTATATCAATCAATAGAGCACTACTTCAAAATAGATAAAGATATAACAGAAAAACACGGATTTCCTGAGGAGTTAAAACCCTATTTAGACCCAGCAGATTGCCAAGTTAATAGAGAAGCCGTGTGGTAGTGAAGTTAGTTTGTTTAGCATTTACACAAAGGAGTGATGCCGAACTGAGAAAAAATAGTTAATAGTACAGTTCGGTAATAAGGAAGTTGAATATGTTTGAGCAATACGCAAAAACCGCTTATCGCGGTAAGCAAGCTGCAAAATTTAGAAATGAAATCGCAACAGATGAACGTGATTCAATGTTTTGCCGCTATCAAAGTAAGCAGGCGTTTTACCCGAGAGACGGTGTATTTGGCCACTGTTTTGATAATAGTCAAAACAGTTGCTACAAAGGTAATATTACTGGAGCAGAAAAATATGCACGTTCAATTTTAGCAAAAGGTAAAAATGAATTAGCAATGCCATTAGCAGGAAACGCAACTAATATTGCTGGCTTTGTCATTTTTTCTTGGGCAATAATTCATTTTTGTATTGTTATATTCTTGTTTGTTATGCCGTTATTTAGTTTAGCTTTAGGGGCGGTTGATGTTGCGTTAGAATTTTTAGCGGGCCTGTCATTATGTTGGATAGTTTCTAAATTGATTAATTGGTTAATTTGGCCGTTTTTTAGGTTTAAATATAATCTAGCTGTTATTTTTAATCGTGCCACAGGAATGGTGGAGGTACCAACTAAAAACGCGAAAGATTTCGATATTTTCCCATTTGAAGAGTTTAATGCACATTATAGGGTGCAGCATAACCCTAAAAGCGGTTTTCCATACCGTGGGTTTACTTTTGCGTATTCTCATGACTTTGATCACCGATTCTCATCAGCTTTGATCACCTGATTTATCATTTTGTAGAGCCGTTTTTAAATTAGCTTAACTGATCATCATCAGTCAATTTATTTAACTGTTTTCG
>NZ_JACJDT010000128.1:0-1118 GCF_014163675.1 Pseudoalteromonas sp. SR44-5 | reverse complement strand
ACTCTGAATAGTTAAGATGGGTGTCATCTTAATTTCGTTGGCCAAGTAATCAGCCAAGCCATTGTTAAGTTATAAAAAGCTAAGTTATAAAAAATTTACAAGAAGTACAGCAAATAAAGGAGTAACAATGAGTAGTAATGATAAAAGCTCAGAGAAATCAAGCGAACTTGATGACTTAATTGATAACCTTATTAGTGATGAGGATCTTGAGCGCTATTTTGCTGAACAAAAAGACGGTTTAACTCATGAAGAACGGAAAAAAATTAAACGAGAAAACCGTATTAACGCAATTAACCAGTGGTGTGCTGAAAATCCTGGTCGAGATCCTGCAAGAGCAAAAGACAAAACCATCAAACAACTGGCGTTAGATGAAAAAGCAGTGGTGCGATTAGAAGAGTTTAGAAAAAATAACCCCGAAAAAGCTGCAGAAAATAAAAGGAGAGCCGAAAACAGAAGCAAATACTTTGATGATAGAGAAACTTATAAAGAACAACTGCCAAGAGATTATTTACATAAAGACAGTTATGAGACGCGACTAAGAAAAGCAGAAGCACTCAATGGCTGCGGGTTTAAAACCCGCACATTTAAAAGTAAGCGTTTCACTGATGAATATGCAGCAGAGCTTAAGTCGCCTAATAGTGGCTCAACGCTTGAGGGGCACTGGGTTCGCGGAGATGGGCAACAACTTGCTATTTCATGGTTTGGAGGATGGTCAAACTTATTTACTATTCTTGGCTTTGGTTGTACGAGCCTGGCTTTATTGACTTTCTTATTTCATATTTTTGCGATTTTTATGAACGGGTTTGAATATTTCTGGGTGATGGCTTCAATCTATGTGACGCTCTTTGGTTTGGGTTTTTTCACTTTAAAACACCGCGCCATATTATCGCACCGAGATAATTTTTATTTTAATCGCCATACCGGGCTTGTAAAAACCCCTCATACTTTGTTTAGAAAACCGTTTTATTTACCTTACGAAGACATTGTTTGTTTTGGTGCAAATGAGCGTAATGTCGGTTCAGCCCGCGGTGGTTCACGTGTGTTTGTATCTCTTATGGTGCCGTTAAAATACCCTAAACATTATCGCTTTACCAAGCCTACTTTTTATGTAGGTGGTT
>NZ_JACJDT010000127.1:0-1123 GCF_014163675.1 Pseudoalteromonas sp. SR44-5 | reverse complement strand
AGGTAACTGTTGCTTTAAATGGGAAGAGATTGTTTGCAGGTTAACCTCGAAAATGGGCGCGCCGGGTGTAATGAATTACTTTCCAGAAATTAGCCACATAGACCAAGAGAAGTACCCTAAAACAACTGTTACCGGTTCAGTTGTCGAACTTTCAGCTAACCCTGTCCATTGTTATTTATTGTGGGAACGTTATGTGCGCTTTATGGATTTAAGCAAGCCATTGCCCGATGTGCCGGTATATGAACGACACCGCCATTTAGACCCCATTACAGCTGAATTTGATAAGAGGAATAATCGGCCTGATGAGTTTTGGTCCTCATTTTCGTTTTCGCAGCAATTAGAAATTGAAGAGGAAATTCTGAGTGAAGCATTTCCATTTGATTGGCTAAAAGGTAGAGAGCAGGAAGAAATAATCAAACCTTGGCAGCATTGGAAAGCAGAGCCTGAGCGCATAGAACAATTAACGTGGAAATATAAAGCTAAGCACCTTGCGCTTCAGCTTTTTATCGGCTTTCCGTGAAACGGCTTAAGTTTCAGGGTCCATGATACGTTAACAATCAGAAAAGGAATTCAAACGAGGCACTTTAAAGTGCCAAGGTTGATTAAACAATAAGGATATTAAATGCAAAATAATGACTACCTAGCCGTTGATATCATGGGTAAAAAAACGCGATTTAATCGTTTTTTTTACCCAGAGAGATTAAATAGCCTTAAGAGAAAATTCAAAGGCTTATGCTATTTATATGATTTACCTACAAAAAAGCAAAAAGTAATTCAAAAACACCCAGAGCGATATAAAATAGAAATGTGTGGAAATAATTCCGCTAGGGTTATTTTATTTGGTCCCATAATAATCGGATTTACTTTGAGTTTAATCTTGTTGATCTGTTGCTTTGTGGCCACCTATTCCAATGAGCCATTTCAATGGTGGATACCTATACTCACTTTTTCTTGGAACTTGTTTTTTCTTAACTTATTACCAATAACAGATAGTTACATCCCTAAAAAGCAAATATATTTTGACAGAAAAAAACAGTTAGTCGGCTTTACCTATAAGATACCTGGTTGTGAAGAGCGTGATGAGCTGGGTAATTGTTGTTTTAAATGGGCTGATATTGTATGC
>NZ_JACJDT010000126.1:0-1123 GCF_014163675.1 Pseudoalteromonas sp. SR44-5 | reverse complement strand
GCATACAATATCAGCCCATTTAAAACAACAATTACCCAGCTCATCACGCTCTTCACAACCAGGTATCTTATAGGTAAAGCCGACTAACTGTTTTTTTCTGTCAAAATATATTTGCTTTTTAGGGAGGTAACTCTCTGTTATTGGTAATAAATTAAGAAAAAACAGGTTCCAAGAAAAAGTAAGTGCAGGCACCCACCAATGGTAAGGTTCATCCGAATATGTCATCACAATACAAGATAAAAAGAATATAAAGCTCAGAACACCACCAATAGCCATAGGACCAAAAAGCAAAGCTCTAGCAGCACTATTCCCGCACATTTCTATTTTATATCGCTCTGGGTGTTTTTGAATTACTTTTTGCTTTTTTGTAGGTAAATCATATAAATAGCATAAGCCTTTAAATTTTTTCTTGAGGCTATTTAATCTTTCAGGGTAAAAAAAGCGATTATATCGCGTTTTTTTACTCATGATATCAACGGCTAGGTAGTCATTATTTTGCATTTAATATCCTTATTGTTTAATCAACCTTGGCACTTTAAAGTGCCTCGTTTGAATTCCTTTTCTGATTGTTAACGTATCATGGACTCTGAAACTTAAGCCGTTTCACGGAAAGCCGATAAAAAGTTGAACTAGTAAACGCTTTACTTTATATTTCCACGTTAATTGCTCTATGCGCTCAGGCTCTGCTTTCCAATGCTGCCAAGGTTTCGTTATTTCGTCATTTACTTTACCTTTTAGCCAATCAAATGGAAAAGCATCTTCTAAAATTTCGTCCCTAATTTCAATTTGCTGTTCAATTGAAAAGTCTACCCAAAAGTCTGAAGGACGATTATTTTTTTTATCAAACTCTGCCGTAATTGGATCTAAATGGCGGTGCTGTTCATATACCGGCACATCGGGCAATGGCTTACTTAAATCCATAAAGCGCACATAACACTCCCATAATAAATAACAATGGACAGGGTTAGCTGAAAGCTCTACAACTCAACCAGTTACTATTGTTTTAGGGTACTTCTCTTGGTCTATGTGGCTAATTTCTGGAAAGTAATTCATTACACCCGGCGCGCCCATTTTCGAGGTTAACCTGCAAACAATCTCTTCCCATTTAAAGCAACAGTTACCT
>NZ_JACJDT010000125.1:0-1126 GCF_014163675.1 Pseudoalteromonas sp. SR44-5 | reverse complement strand
AACCACCTACATAAAAAGTAGGCTTGGTAAAGCGATAATGTTTAGGGTATTTTAACGGCACCATAAGAGATACAAACACACGTGAACCACCGCGGGCTGAACCGACATTACGCTCATTTGCACCATAGCAAACAATGTCTTCGTAAGGTAAATAAAACGGTTTTCTAAACAAAGTATGAGGGGTTTTTACAAGCCCGGTATGGCGATTAAAATAAAAATTATCTCGGTGCGCTAATATTGCCCGGTGTTTCAGCATATAAAAACCAACAATAAACATAGGTGCATATATAGCAAATGGCACCCACCGATAATCCTCCCACACAAAACCAATAACAACCAAATCAACGAAAAAAAACATAACTGCAGATACCATTAGCAAGAAGCTTAGAGCAGTAAATAAATTTGACCACCCTCCAAACCATGAAATAGCCAACTGCTTACCATCGCTCTCTACCCAATGTCCCTCAAGCGTTGAGCCACTATCTGGGGATGAAAGCTTTGCTGCATATTCATCAGTAAAACGCTTACTTTTAAATGTGCGGGTTTTAAACCCGCAGCCATTGAGTGCTTCGGCTTTTTTTAATCGCGTTTCATAACTGTCTTTATGTAAATAGTCCCTTGGCAGTTGCTCTTTATATGTTGCTCTATCATCAAAATATTTACTTTCGTTTCTAGTCCGCCTCCTTATTTCGGCCACTTTCTCGGGGTTATTTTTTCTAAACTCTTCTCTTCGCACCACCGCTTCTTCATCTAACGCCAGTTGTTTGATGGTTTTATCTTTTGATCTGGTAGGGTCTCGATTTGGGTTTTCAGCGCACCACTGGTTAATCGCGTTAATACGATTTTCTCGTTTAATTTTTTCTCGTTCTTCGTGAGTTAAACCGTCTTTTTGTTCAGCAAAATAGCGCTCAAGATCCTCATCACTAATAAGGTTATCAAGTAAGTCATCAAGTTCGCTTGATTTCTCTGAGCTTTTATCATCACTACTCATTGTTACTCCTTTTGTAATGGTCAACAAATTCTGTAGAGATTCTAAGCGGCATTTTTTAATTCATTATATTTCTGATGTGGCGTCATATAATTAAGCGTAGAATGCCTACGTTTGTAATTGTAAAACTGAATATAA
>NZ_JACJDT010000124.1:0-1156 GCF_014163675.1 Pseudoalteromonas sp. SR44-5 | reverse complement strand
TTTACGCTCATGGGCATTAAGTATTGGGGAGTATACCCACCAAGTTATTGAGTTACAGCTCAGTGGACGGCGTCACCCCGAGCACGCTTATCGCGCCTGTTTAGGGGTGTTAAGTTTAGCTAAAATCTATTCAAAAGAGCGGCTTGAGCAAGCGTGCTATCGCGCAATCATAATGAATACGACCACACTTAAATCAATAAAGCAGATGCTGAAGAAAGGGTTGGATCAACAACCGTTACCCACACAGCAAACAGAGCCAGAAAAGCCAATTACACATAGCAACATACGTGGCACAGATTATTACCATTAAGGAATGCAAACATGATAGACACCATTAACCAGCAACTTCAACTACTCAAGTTATCCGGTATAAAGCAAGCACTCAAGCAACAGCTTGAACAGCCCAATCTATATCAAGAACAAAGCTTTATAGAGCGCGTCAGTTTATTGCTCACTCATGAAATTGATACGCGTGAGCAAAGAAAAATCGACCGGCTCGTGCGACACGCTAAATTCCGCTTACCGGCTCAGTTAAATCAACTGATTTACTCGCCGACACGTAATATAGAAAAAGCACAGATACGTAACTTAAGCCAAAATAGCTGGCTAAACTTACATCAAAATATCTTAATCACTGGGGCAACAGGCTGTGGAAAAACATACCTTGCGTGTGCCTTAGGACATGAGCACTGCCTACAAGGAAAAAGTGTTTACTATATTCGATTAAAAGAACTACTCGAAAGCCTGTTTCTAGCACAAGCAGATGGTAGTTACCGGAAATTACTGGCGAAGTTAATAAAGTATGATCTACTGATCTTAGACGACTGGGGGCTTGAACCACTGAGTGCACAGCAACGAGGTGACTTACTCGAATTAATCGATGCGCGGTATGGGTATAAATCACACATAATTATAAGCCAGCTACCACAGGAAAACTGGCATGAAATGATAGGAGAATCAACTCATGCTGACGCCATTTTAGATAGGCTAATTCATGGTTCAATTAAGTTGAACTTAAAAGGAGAATCGATACGAAAACAGTTAAATAAATTGACTGATGTGATCAGTTAAGCTAATTTAAAAACGGCTCTACAAAATGATAAATCAAGTGATCAAAGCTGATGAGAATCGGTGATCAAAGTCATGAGAATACGCA
>NZ_JACJDT010000123.1:0-1210 GCF_014163675.1 Pseudoalteromonas sp. SR44-5 | reverse complement strand
CAGACATTAAAAAAGGCCACCGAAGTGACCTTTTTCTAATAATTAACTTAAAAGTTAATTATTACTCTACGATAGTTGCTACTACACCAGCACCTACAGTACGGCCACCTTCGCGGATTGCGAAACGTAGACCTTCATCCATTGCGATTGGAGAGATTAACTTTACAGTCATCTTAACGTTATCGCCAGGCATTACCATTTCTACGCCATCTGGTAACTGTACGTCACCAGTTACGTCAGTTGTACGGAAGTAGAACTGTGGACGGTAACCTTTGAAGAATGGAGTATGACGACCACCTTCATCTTTAGAAAGTACGTATACTTCTGAAGTGAATGTTGTATGTGGGTTGATTGAACCAGGCTTAGCTAGTACTTGACCACGTTCAACGTCTTCACGTTTAGTACCACGTAGAAGTGCACCAATGTTCTCACCAGCACGACCTTCGTCAAGTAGTTTACGGAACATTTCAACACCAGTACAAGTAGATTTAGTTGTATCGTTGATACCAACAATTTCTACTTCGTCATTGATGCGGATGATACCAGCTTCAACACGACCAGTTACAACAGTACCACGACCTTGGATTGAGAAAACGTCTTCGATAGGCATGATGAATGGCTTATCGATGTCACGCTCTGGCTCTGGGATGTAAGAATCAAGTGCGTCTGCAAGCTCAATGATCTTGTCTTCCCACTCTTTCTCGCCTTCTAACGCTTTAAGCGCAGAACCAGCGATTAGTGGTAAGTCATCACCTGGGAAATCGTACTCAGAAAGAAGTTCACGAACTTCCATTTCTACTAGTTCAAGTAGCTCTTCGTCATCAACCATGTCACATTTGTTCATGAATACGATGATGTAAGGAACGCCAACTTGACGAGAAAGAAGGATGTGCTCACGCGTTTGTGGCATAGGGCCATCAGTCGCAGCAACAACAAGGATAGCGCCGTCCATTTGAGCAGCACCAGTGATCATGTTTTTAACATAATCGGCGTGTCCAGGACAATCTACGTGTGCGTAGTGACGAGTAGGAGTATCGTACTCAACGTGTGAAGTTGAGATTGTGATACCGCGCTCGCGCTCTTCAGGAGCGTTATCGATTGATGCGAAATCTTTAGCAACACCGCCGTATACTTTTGCAAGTACGTTAGTGATTGCTGCAGTTAGGGTAGTTTTACCGTGGTCAACGTGGCCGATTGTACCTACGTTTAC
>NZ_JACJDT010000122.1:0-1215 GCF_014163675.1 Pseudoalteromonas sp. SR44-5 | reverse complement strand
GCTTGTATGGATAATAAACCCATAAATTAATTATTATTTTAACCTAGTTCGGGTAATGTGAGGCCCAAGCTTTGGCTGCAACCAAAGTCTTTTATACAGTAGTTCGATTGATTGAAGGCTCCTCTATTGAGAGACCGGTAACAAGTAAGAACGCTGTATAAACTCCAAGCATTAAACTCGGATAGTCAACTGGGCCTCGAGCCCGAATAGCAAGGCAGAGTCAGCTTATTATGAATACACTAAATAATCAAAACGAAATTAACGTCGGCGTCGATACTGGCAAAACACAACTCGACATTTATATCAGACCATTAGACATCTACTTCACCGTAGAAAACAATCAAAGTGGTATTAAACACGCTATACAAATATTAAAAAAACACCCAGTAACGCGTGTCACTATTGAAGCAACCGGACGTCTTGAGCAACCTTTTATTATAGCCTGCGCTGAGGCGAATATTCCCTTCGTAGTTGCTAATCCAGTAAACATTAAACGCTTCGCAGGGGCTATCGGCCAAAAAGCAAAAACAGATAAACTTGATGCACAACTCATTGCTCATTTTGGTGAAGCAATAAAGCCGCCTCTATCTTCTTTAAAGCCAGACCAAATGCGCTTAATGAGCGATTTACTCTCGAGAAGACGGCAGTTAATGGATATGCAAACGATGGAGAAAAACCGCTCTCAAATAATGCCAAAAACAATATCATCACTAATAAAACCTATCTTAACTGCACTGAAAAATCAGATAGAAAAAGTAGATTTAAAACTACAAAAACTCATTAAAGAATGTGACGAATACGAAGCGAAAAATAACATTATTCAAAGCGTACCAGGTGTTGGAAATGTTGTCGCATTTAACCTTCTTAGCGACATGCCTGAGCTTGGTTATGTAAACAACAAAGAAGCTGCATCTTTAGTTGGCGTAGCACCATTTAATCGTGAAAGTGGAGTTTATCAAGGCAAGCGAATGATACGTGGAGGACGGCCAAAAATTAGAACCGCAATGTATATGGCAATGATGTCAGCTATCCAATGCAACCCTAAATTTAAAGAAATTTACCAACGAATGGTTGCAGCAGGAAAACCTAAAAAAGTAGCCATCATTGCGTGTATACGAAAGCTGGTAGTGATAATAAATTCAATGGTGAGAGATGGTGTAATGTGGGATCCTGAAATGGTTTAAAATTAGGAATTGACACCATAGTCACTTGTTA
>NZ_JACJDT010000121.1:0-1233 GCF_014163675.1 Pseudoalteromonas sp. SR44-5 | reverse complement strand
AACATCATCACATTGAGATAATGCTTTTTCAACCGCTTGAACTTTAAATTCTTGTGTAAATCGACGTCTCATTTTTATCTGCCTCTATTAAAAGTTAGAGACGACAACTATCCTGACACAGGGGGGTTAGCAGTGATACCACTTTTTGGGCTAAAGCCCAACCTACAAACCACAAGCGTCAGCAAGCTCAACGCCTACGGTGATTAACTCTGTCACTAGTGTTAAATCATTCGTGGCTGAAGCCATCTCCTACAACAATACTTAACCTCTGTGTAGCGAAGCGCATTTGAGTTCTCGGTGGTGAAATTCACTTATCGCCCTAAGAACGACCCCACACCAGAAGGGTTTCGTTGCACTCTCCCCAACCTACGCCACTTGCGTTGTAAGGCGAAAGTTAAGTGCTTTTATCACTTGAAAAAAGTTTCGCAACGAGTTTTGGTTTTACCATTCACCGCCTTATACGAGCTTCCACGATTTAATCCTGTTGCGTTAGCAATATCGCTCGCGCCATGCTTTTTCACCAAAGATCTGAAAGGGGTCACCCATAAGAAGCTTCCGATCATGCTGACGACTGTGTTTTATTGATCTCTGTATTCAAAAACCAAGTATTGCTACTTTTCAAACTCATTAATGATTTTGAAATATTTAATCCTCCCACCTTGCATTTACCTAAAAAGTGAACTTAATTAAAAAGTAATGGAACTTCATCAAAAGGAATTTGCAATGACTAAACTCATCATTATTGCTTGGTTACTTTTTTGTTCATATGCTTACGCGACAAATATTTTTAAGCTTAACTCACAATCTAAAAATACAGATTTAGCCGATATTCAACCAAACCACCCACAATGGAATGCCAGCTCAATTTATGTAGCCGGCGATGTTGTGACTCACAACAACAGCTTATTTATTGCCGCTTTTTGGGTTAAAGGCATTGAACCGATAGAAAACCAACCCCATTGGGATGGTTGGATTTGGCTGCAAAATACTGTGATAGAAAAATGGCAAGCAAACAAAGTGTATCAAGGTGGCAACCTTGTAAAACACGGAGCCGACTACTATCTTGCCCGCTACTGGAATGAGAATAACGAACCCGCCCCCCACAGTAGTTGGCAAAAAATTAAAGATTTATTTTACCAAACCCCAGATTTACCACCTGAACACCCTGACGACTATAAAACGCTGGACGGTGTTGATCAAAATGACAACGGTATCCGCGACGATTATGAGCGC
>NZ_JACJDT010000120.1:0-1300 GCF_014163675.1 Pseudoalteromonas sp. SR44-5 | reverse complement strand
CATCACTCACATCCATATTTTTCCAATCGATTTGCACTACTACCTGTACGAAATAGGCTAGTCCTTCCAAATAATCTCGCCGTCGCAATTTAATGGACTGTTTTTTGACGTATCGCAATCCAACAAATGCCCATGACACTACTCGCCTCCTTTTGCTTGAGTTAGCTTGAAAAGAGCCTGTCTTTCCTGCTTTGTCTATCACTGCACCCAGCATCATTGAGAACCAATGAGCCAGTGTGGCAAGCAGTAACAGTATGTCTAATCGATAGAGTTTGTTTGTCCTGTGCAGATCTGAGCCTAAGCCGAACCTAACACTTTTTTGATCTCGAAATCCTGCTTCTATCTGCATTCTCATACCATATAATTTGAGCACTTTTTCGAGAAAGTGGTGCCTTTTTGGAAGTGAAGAAACGAGTAGCCAAGGCTCCTTATAACCACGTTTTTTATCTCTTTTTAATAACTTATGCCCTTTGCCAACCAGCACTGCATGCGTGTGATATTGTGCACTTTTGGTCAACTCGGTCGCGCCAAGATACTGGCTCTTACGTTGATTGCTCTTGAATAGTGACTGGCATGGAACAAACTCATCGCTGCCCTGCGTTTTCAAGTGTGCCGTACCTCGAACTCGGCTAATATAATGCCAGCCATTGTTTCGCACGGCTTTGAGCCAAGGAACTTTAAAGCCCGCATCCGTCACAATGACAGGGCGGCAATCACTCGGCAAGATCAGTTTGAGCATCTTTAAGAACCGTTTTTGTACTTTTGGGCAATGATATTGAAAGCTGAATGCACTTTCCTGATACAGGGTTAAAGAGCGACCTTCACTAACAATGCTGGCACGCAGAATACAGTATTTGGTTTGTGTATCTGCATGACTCCAATCAACCAAAATGACGGGATGCTTTTCAGTGACCACAAAACGGCTTAAGTGAACATAAACCGTTGTTGATTCACGTAAAAGCTCGTGGTTACTGAGCAGTCGATCAATACGTTTAATATCATGTTTTTCAGTTGTTTTTGAATTCAAATTGCGGCCGATAGACGTCAAGGTACATTGCTGGCAGTGCAATAGAGATTTAACGGCAGCGACTAAAGTATTAAATCTGGCTTTATGAATTGAGTTAGGGGTGACAGCGCGGAGCATATTGTGCAAAATAGTAAAAGCATTCATGGTGTTTAGCTCTGTTGTTTTTAAGCGATTCATAAGATCACAAAACACCATGAATGTTCCCTCGCTTCCCACATTTTTTAATACTATTAGTTCATTGATATATAAAGGCTAATTCTGGGGATACTTTAG
>NZ_JACJDT010000011.1:0-121298 GCF_014163675.1 Pseudoalteromonas sp. SR44-5 | reverse complement strand
TAGCTGATAGCTGATAGCTTCGAGCTTCGAGCTTCGAGCTGATAGCAAAATTATAACGGTTTATCCTATTTACAATCAAGCAGTTAAATGGATTTTATAACGATACTAGTTAATACTCGCGCGTTGTAGGTGAATATCGGCGTTGTTGAGTACGTAATAAGGCAGTATTTTGTTGCTGCTGGCAACTACGCGTTTGCTGGTGATATCAATAATACGGGCGTTTACTTCAACACCGTTGCTGCGGTAGATCAAGGTGCCTGATAACACATGACTGGCGATGCGTTGATCCGCTAACTGCTCTATATCGCGTGAAAATACAAAGTCACCACGTGGGTTCATAGTTATTTGATCGGTGGTTTTAAAGTCAACAATACCATAACCAAATTTTTGCAGTTGATGAATAAAACTCTCTGATAACTGATTGCCTAATTGGCTACTGTTATTAAGGCTGGCATCTAAATCTACAAATGAAGTAACGGCAATTGAGGTATCAAGCTCTGTTTGCATTGTGTCGACTAAGTCTAACGCCATTTGCTCTACATAATTAACCAGTGTTTTATGATGCTTGTTAGGAAAAAACTGCGCACCACTATCTAATGGCTCGGCACTATTCATTTGTACTTGTTTTAGCATTTGAGTAAGGTCATATCGGCTAGTCGTGCTTTGGACTGGCTCAACTGGCGCTGCATCATTAGTCATACTGCATGCGCTGAGGATGCTGATCACCCCCCCTACGGTTAATAACTTAGTGCTGTGGATTAGCTTACCCATCATTGGCCTCACTTACTCGCTTGTTTTAGCATTACGCCATCAGTGCGATAGCTGCTGTCGAGTGCATCAACAACGGATTGCGGAATAAACCCTTGTGCAGAGCCAACCACAGCCTTACTAGCTAAACCAATAATTCGGGCATTGACTAATACACCACCTTGGTGATTTACCATAGTGCCCGCCAGTACATAGTTAAAGTTTTGATCTTGGCTTAGCTCTAAATAGTCGCGACTAAATACAAAGTCGCCAGAGGGAGTAACACGCATGTAGTCGGTGGTTTTAAAGTCGATCACCGGTACACCAAAACTGTGTAGCTCGTGCATAAAACTTTCGGCGATTTGATTACCTAACAATGTGCCGTCGTTGTAATCATCATCTAAAAAGATAAAGCTTGATACGGCCAGCGGCGTTTTGGTATTTACGTATTGTAAATTTTCAGCCATATCTTGCATTATGCCACGTACATAATGATTAATATTTTTACGTGTTGGGACTGTGACTTGGCTGCTATCGTTCATCACTGGAATATTGTTTTGATAAAATGTATTATTTTGCCCAGGAGCAGCAACCATTCTTTGATCACCCTCTAACTGCGCAGAGTTATCAGTTTGTGCTGTTTTGCCCGGTTCCATCATTTGCGCGCAACCAAAACCCAGTGGCAAACATAAAGTTAATATTAAGCGTTTCATGAGAGCTCCTAATTAGTACTCGCTGCGGTAAATATAACCGTCGCGCTGTTGTATTTTTTCATCGCCCCACATCACATTTATGGGGATCTCTGTACTGGCGGCAGATACAACGCGGCTATCTTGCGTATTTACCATACGGGCGTTAACTATATAGGCATGTTGTTGCCGTGTTAAGGTACCCGTGATAACAAAGTCAATATTCTGACGTTGGCGTAATTTGCTTATGTCGCGACTTAATATACCATCTGCGTTGCTGGCTAAATTAAGGTGTTTTTCAAGGCGATATTCAATAGTGTTATAGCCAAGTTGGGTAAACTGAGTAAGTAAGCTTTCTTGAATTTGCTGACTCAACCCTGCGCCCTGCCCTTGTGCCAGCTCACTGTCTAGCGCGTTGGCTAAGTAAAAGCTAGTAACGGCAATCCGTGCAGAGCTTTTAAACGGCCCTTGCACATGGCTCAATTGACTACTCAAGTCGCTCACATACTGATGCACAGTATAAGGTGCCATTGTTGCTTTTGGGGCATTGGTACTTGGTGCTGGCGGTTTTTCTTGCGTTAAACTACACGCAGTTAGACTCAGCAATAATAAACATAACAAAAGGCGCATAATTGCCATCCTCACTAAACATGGCAATAACAAAGCAAGTATTATGCCTATTTATAATTTTATTGGGTTATCGGTGTAGTGAGTCACCATGCAGTTGAGCTGTTGTAGCTTTAATTTATCACAATCAGCTTGGGCGTTTTTTTGATATTGGTATGCCCCGATTTTTAAGCGGTAATAAGTCATGCCTTTTACCTGAGCAGTTTCGACATTGGTGGTAAATTTATCTGACAATAAACTCGGTACTTTTTGTTGAATTGTTTGCCAGCTTGGAGCTAATTGCGATTGTTGAGTGACCGCAATAATTTGCAGCGCAAAAAGCGCGTTGTTAGTTATGTTTGACTGTGTTGCTATAGATTGCGCAGGCCTATCTAACGGTACTTGCTGTGATGCCAAGGCAGCAGATGAATGGCTCTTCTTACCTGTGTTCTCGTCATCATTTGCTATCGCGGTTAACTGTGCTATCAATAAATTCAAATCACTTTCAATCAGTAATAATCGTTCAAGATCGGGTTTAATTGCTTGCCACTGTGCAGAGCTAGTTTGTAACTGTTGTAGCTCTTGTTGCGTGATCTGCACATAGGTTTCATGATTAGTTTCAGCTGTGCTGCTGGTACTTTTTTGCGCGCTATCCGTCGTGCTGGTACAGCCAGATAATATAATTAAACTCATTATTAATACGGCTGATTGCATTACACTAAACGATTGTTTGATATTCATTGCTATTCCTTTAATGAAGTATTGTTCGTTGTTCAATATCACACTTCAATCTTTGTTTTATTAATGACTGACAAAGCTCCGTAAATTCAGGCTGTGCTTGCTTAGCGTATGCTAAGGCGAGTATGTACTTACTTTGCTGTTGATCATGAATATAAAACACGTCTTGCTGTTGTAATTTTAAGCGTGGGCTTATCAAACGTAAGTATGCCTTTAACATCATTAACGATGAAAAATTCCCCGCATTAACAATAGTCCCCGACACTTCTTCGAGTGATTTTAAAGTAAAATCAACCCCAACCAACACATCCCCTTTTGCTGATAAATCAACTGTTACCTGCTGGGTGTTTTTTAATGCTTTACGTTCTTTAAAGCTATCGTCAACCACAGCCCGATACTGCCCTGGCCGTAGGTCAGTAAACAAATAATAGCCATCATAAGCCGCTTGGGTGTTGGCAACTTCTTTATCGTTTTGATCTAATAAGGTTATTTTTGCATAAGGCTGCACATAAGTGTGCTCCCCTTGCTGCTGATACACCACCCCTTCAATTTCGCTGGCGTTATTTAGCGGGTAATCCATGTATTCAATAAATCCTGCTCTTGGCGTGATTGAAAAGCCCTCATTGGCAGGCACAAAAAACGGATCGGGGAAGCTGTCTCTATCGAGCACAATATCTGTGGTGCGATTAGCTGGCATTGAGGTTAACAATGCAATGCCATTTTCATCGGTTATTGCTTGGCGATAATTTTGCAGCCCTTTTACTTTTATACCTGCAACACCTTGCTCGTCAGGATCCATAATGCCGTTGTTATTTTGATCTAAAAATACCCGTAACATTAATGTACCTGTCGTTGTTAAGCTTTGCTTAGACACAAAATAGTGATTGTTTTGTGTGTCATAACCAAGGCTGAATCTGCTATATACGCCAAGCTGCCAGTTATCTTCACTGTCGTAGTTTAGATTACTAGTGAGACTAAACTTATTGCTTTGCCAACTTAAGCCTAAATCAGCCGATTGAATATCATTAATACGAGAATCACGTAAGGTGACTTCTGCTTGCAGTTGACTGGTAATACTACGGTTAAACTCAGCCTCGTAGCTGGTGACTTCATTGATAGGAGATAATGTGTAATCAACACTAAAACGACTATAAATACGACCCAAACGCCCTTGCAAACGTGTTGAGCCATACACTGATTCAACATTATTACTTTGTTGCCATTGTAATTGGTTGCTCAAAGCTAGGCCTGCAATCGCATAATTCAAACGGTTCTGTGCTTGCTTATAGATGCCTCGGTTATCTGATGTTTGATACAATAAATTGTTTTGGTAGTTTAGCCGCCCGTAACTGTTTTGCATCAACTCGCCTGCCATATCAAACTGATAGCTGTCGTATTTTTGTTTTAATTCATCGGTTCGATTCGTTGCGCTAAAAAGTAAAGATTGATCAGCAAATTGCGTGCGTGCTGTAAGTTCAAGCTCTTGTTCATGTTGATTATTTTTCTGGTAGTCTAAGTTTAATAGCAGAGCGCTAAATAAGCTAAGGTTAGTCCCCAGTGACATGTGTTGTAGGTCGTCATGTGTTCTTTTTTGTGCCAATGCAGCGGTATATATCGAGAAGTCGTCTGTAATACCTTGCTCGTAGCGCCCTGCTATTTGCCAGCCCGTGCTGTCATTATTGAAGGCAGTATTGCCAAGCAATTTTTTACCCTGCTCAGAGACTGATAGTTCATAAAATCCTTCACCTTGTGCTAATTGGTTACTATCAATAAAATAATATTCGCTTTTTCGCTCGACCTGCCCTTGAGGACCATAAAAAATAAGCTCGAAGTTATTCTCACCATAAAACAAATCAACATTATCAAAAATATAACGACCATCTGATAAGCTTAATTGCTGCGCAATCAATACGCCGTTACGATAAAGCTCAACGTCCCAGCCTAACTGAATCGGACCACTTAAATTAATACGGTTACTATCAAATTGTTGAGTCAGTCCGCGGTTTGAAAACTTAATACCACGACCATACTGACTGTTGTAACGGCTGCCAACTTGTGTGGCCGTTACATCACCAAACTCAACTTCACTGGCTGCTAACACTCCCAGTAATGAGCTTTGCGGGTCTTGCTTAGTAAATGTTAAACGCGAATCGCTGAGTAAATCGCCCTCGCGACCAGATAAAAAGTATTCGGCAGATAAATAAGCAAAGTCTTGTGCACCTAATAATGAGTAACTTGTTCTATTTTGATTTTTATCAGCACTGTAGTTTAATTGTAAATCAGCAACAGGTGATGAAAGCGCTTGATACGGGCTGGCTTTCCAAGGCAAGGTGGGCTTGGCATTACGATTCGAGGGGTTAAGCCTTCTACCATGGCGTTCTCGCTGTTGTTCAATTGGTAATAAGATGGCCGAACTTAACTCTATTTCTAAATCACCATAATCGACTGTAAATTGCAGCCCAAAAACCTCTTTTAACTGCGCCATTTCAATATACATGTCATCATCAATGCTAATATCAGCAGCCGTTAGTTCAAGCATACCTGCGTCAGTTATCAGTGTTGCAGGCAGGGTGCTGGCATCTAAAATGAAAGGCTGTTGATCTCGATACCAGCCTTGAGCAGAACGAGTTACAAGATCAACATCTATTCCAAATTGCAATATATCAGCTAGGCTACTAAGGCCAAGTTGAATACCCTGATCACTTTTTAAAGCGAACACTTCGCCTAAGTAGTAATCATTTAAAGACAACGAAAATAATAAAAACTCACCGCTTGCGATCCGCGGTTGGTTTGACGCAACAGGGCTGTTAACGTTAGGCTGAGAAGCTGTTGGTAAGTCGGTTAATTTAGCTTCAATCTTGCGAAGTGTTTTTAATGCATCATTCACAATTACGTTATTAGTCGCGAATGCATTGTTACTAAGGCATAAACTTAGCCATAGTGTAATGCACTTTAGCCCTGTATTCTTGGTCATGAAGAGTTAAAGTTGCAGCATTTTTGGACTAATCGCTAAAGCATACTCGGCAAAATTTATGTCTTGATATTCATCTGCACCGATATATTTAAAAATAACAGTACCAGGCTTATCTAGGGTTTTATCACTAAATAAACTCAACATTACCTCGGCATTTTTTACATCCGAGTAAATACTTAAATTGCCAATTTCAGCGATAGCTTCCAGCTTAGCATTAGCATTTTGTTGATAAAACGCGGTTAATTTACCATAACTGCTAAAGTGAGTTTCACGATTGAGTTTTAATTTAAATTGTAGTCGTTGGTTGCCCTGGTTTTTAATCACTTGCGCTTGCTCAATGAGTACTTTTGGTACTTCAGCATGTTCACGAAGGATGACTGGAATACTGTAGCTCATGATCATATTAATTTTTATTGAACTCGTACTATTTGGGTTTTCATTTGGCAACGCCTGAAATAATAAATGCGAACGATATTCACCATCTGCTAACTGTTTTGGTTTTCGAATTGCAATTTTAACGGTTTGCTTTTCACCAGGCGCCAAACGCATTTGCTTTGGTGATAAGCGCGTCATCGGGCTTAAACTTGTCGCCGTCGGCTCAAGTAAGGTTACATACCCTCCGGTTGATGTGGATTGCTTTTCGCTCCAATGCACTCGGTAAGTTTTGTACTCGTCACTGGTGTTGATCACTGTGACCTTTGCAGTACGTTGACGCTCATCAAAACTAATACGAGTAGGAGAAATAAGTAAATTCGCCATTACCGCCTGGCTAAAAAAACAAAAGCTTAAAAGCAGTATCACGGTTAATTTATTAAACATTTAAATCCTTAATAATCCACTGAAATTTCTAAGTTTGTGGTTGTTGAATAGTCGCCGTCAACATATTGTTTGCTGCTTGTATTTATTTCTAATTTACCACCAATAAATACATGCACTTCGCTAAACTCATCGCTTGTTGCGTCTTTAGGAAAGCCATTTAAGGTCACTCTAAAGTCGGCACTACTACTTCCTTTAATATTGTGTTGCATAGTTGCAGGAGCCACTAAATTCATGGAAACTCGAGTGCCAGGGGGGATGTCAGTGAGTATCAGCTCAGCTGGGCGACCATCTTTAAGGATATAAATTTCGCCAGAAGTGCTAATCGAACCATCATCCTTGATAATTACAGAACCTATTTGATCACTTTTAAGAATAACTAAGGTGCCAAAATCAAGCGCTTGTTGCTCTATACTCGCGGCTCTTGTTGACTGTGAATACAGTATTGAAAGCATCGCAAATAACAACAAAAAACGCATGATTAAATTAATAAGCAACTTCTAATTGAAAAGTGCCTGTGTACTCAGTATCTCGGTACGCTTCGCTAGAAGTTGTTGATGCTGTAGAAAGAGTTGCACCAATATTAAACGATACACTGCCATCACCGTCAGCAGTTAAATTAGGCGTCACTGATGAATAATAAGCGTTTGCATTTGGACCGCTAGTGATAAAGTATGTCCAAGTACCAACCGTAAAGTTTGGCTCATTCAAACCTTGGCCATTAGAGCTCAGGGTTGTTGCTGTTGGGTTAGTAATTGATAAACGAGCATTTGGCACTACTTCCGATACTGTAAAAGATGCAGGCGAACCTTGCTCTATTATTGAAATAATCGCAGGTGCGTTATCAGTTCTAGACGATACAGGACTTGCTGTAGGCTCAGGGTTTATAACCAATGTAGCTTGGTTAACACCGTCTGGATCTGCAACCGCTCGAATTGTACCAAAATCTAAGTCATTTCCTTTGGTTAAAACGACAGTATTTTGCACTTTAACTTTCGCATCAAAGCTTTCGGTTGTTGCATAAGTAGCGAATGAGCTTGCTGTAACTGCTGCTGCCAGAAGAGTTAAAGATAATTTCATATTAAATCCTTATAAGTGATGGGACATTACCCTATGTTGCCCCTATCTTAGATATTATCGACACTCAGAACAATTACTTTAAGCTTAATTACTGAAAAATCAGAAAAATAGCTTATTTAATTACAAAGGCTGACCAACAAATGGGGCACTCAGGCATTTTTGGCCTAAATTTTGTGCTAATGAACAAAATAGATTGGCCTCGGTATAATTTTGAAATGGCCCAACTCGTAACCCATACAAGGTAACGCCTTTATTGTGACGCTCTGTCATTACAAAATCTAATTGGCTAAATGCCTGCGGATATTGTTGCTGCAACCTTGCTATTTGCGTTCTCACTCTTTGCGGTTTTAAATACAGCCCAAGTTGCGCGCCTGGCAGTGAGTTGCCATACAGTGGCAGAGGGCGGTTTTCGATAGTTTTTGAGGAGTTAGCAGTATCAGGGATCTGTATTTTTTCAGCATAATGAGCCACCGTAACATTATCTTCGCGAAGCACCGCTGGGTTTTCTGCAATATCAGTTTGAGAGGAAAGTGCCATTATTAATAGTTGCAAGTCTTCCTCCATCGCAGCTAAACGAGTAATACTCTCTTGTTGCGAGTGCCATTGCTGAACATACTCTTTGACTTGTTGATCAGAAATTAATGCAGGCTGCTGTTCCACCGGGTTAGCATTAATACTACTGCACCCACTAAGCCAGACAGTTGCTGTAACCAACACTGTGGTATACCAAGCTTGCTTTTTAAAACACATCATCTGTTAGCATCACAAAATAAATAATGCCATATTATAAGCAAAGTCAGTGCCAGTTTCAGGATTTTTAAGCAATAAAAAAGTGCCACTAAGGCACTTTTATAAATTGCATGACTAAATGAGCTTAAACTAAGGTTTTAATAAAATCACTTAGCTCATCTTTAAATTCATCACGACGCAGTGCAAATTCAATAGTGGCTTTTAAATAGCCCAACTTACTACCGCAATCATGACTACGCCCTTTTATCGCATAAGCAGCAACAGATTCTTTTTCCATTAGCATCGCAATTGCATCTGTTAACTGAATTTCGTCGCCGGCGCCTGCGGGAGTTTTTGCAAGTAATGGCCAAATATTTTTACTTAGCACATAACGACCTACCACAGCCAAATTTGATGGTGCGCTATGTAAGGGAGGTTTTTCAACCATATTAAGGATCGCTGCGCTTTGCCCTTGTTCAAGCTTTACGTCGCCTAAATCGACCACACCAAACTTATCAACATCCTGCATAGGCACAGGCTCAACCATTATTTGGCTTTCGCCGTTTGTATTAAAGCGAGTAATCATTTCAGCTAAATTATCTTTTTTAAGATTACTTTCAACATCATCTATGATCACATCAGGTAAAATAACCACAAACGGTTCGTTACCAATAATTGGCGCTGCACAGTTGATTGCGTGCCCTAAGCCTTTTGCTTCACCTTGGCGAACGTGAATAATTGTCACATCTTTAGGGCAAATAGCTTGTACTTCAGCAAGTAACTGACGCTTTACCCGCTTCTCTAGCGTTGCTTCTAGCTCAAAACTGGTATCAAAATGGTTTTCAATCGAGTTTTTACTCGAGTGAGTCACTAATACAATTTCTTTAATACCCGCAGCAACCGCTTCATTAACTACATATTGAATCAAGGGTTTATCTACAACAGGTAACATCTCTTTTGGAATAGCTTTAGTAGCTGGCAACATACGGGTGCCAAGTCCTGCGACTGGGATCACTGCTTTCATTATTCTCTCCTTAAAACTATGATGCTTATTAATTGTTACACTGAAAACGGGTATTTAATTGCTTCATGGCATTGATAGCCATTTACCTCAAAGTCATCACGGGTGACCCACGTTTCGATATCTTCGAGTGATTTAATATTTGGATTAATCGTCAGCGTCGGTGATGCAAATGGCTCACGCTGTAACTGCACATCACGCATTAATTCCAGTTGGTTCTCATAAATATGGGCATTAACGATTTTATGGTATGCCTTACCTGCTTTGTGGCCAGTGATCTGCGCGACCAGTGCAAGCAATACAAAACATTGAATTTGATTGAAATTCAAACCAAGTGGCACATCACAGCTGCGCTGATACGAGGTTAAATAAAGCGTATCGCCAAGAAGCGAAAAAGTATGCGTGTGCATACATGGGCGCAAACACCCTAACTCAAACTCACCCGGATTATAAAAAGTGATGATCTCGCCTCTGTCATCTACACCATTTTTAAGATTATCAATGACCTTTTTTAGCTGATCTAACGGTGTGCCATCAGGGCGTCGCCAATCACGAGCTTGTACGCCATATACACGGCCCATATCATCTTCACCTTTACGGTTCGGATTATTTAACCATGCTTGGTTTTCATTAGCGTTAGCATCCCAAGTCATACAACCTATGTCGCGAAATTGCGCAGCACTGCTATAACCACGTAAATAACCCAACAGCTCTGCGATGGCCGCTTTATAATAACTTTTACGGGTGGTGATCATTGGGAACTTGTTGTTCGCAACGTCGTATTCAAGCTCCGCATTAATGACTGTTAAACAACGCGTTCCTGTACGTTTATTCTCAACCCAGATACCTTCATCAACAATGCGCTGACATAACTCTAAATATTGTTTCATTATTCGCTTCTTTTTTATGCTTTACTGGCAACAGCAGGCTGTGGCTTTTTGTATGCCCATATTATCAAACCAAGACCAGCAATGACCATTGGCAATGACAATATTTGACCCATTGATATAAAATCAGCAAACAATCCTAGTTGTGCATCTGGTTCGCGCACATATTCAACGCAGAATCTAAATACCCCATAGCATAGTAAAAATAATCCGCCGACACTACCCGCTGGACGTGGCTTTTTAGTAAACACATACAAAATAATAAACAGCACGAAACCTTCTAAAAAGGCTTCATACAACTGTGAAGGATGACGCGCCAATGGCCCACCATTTGGGAATACCATAGCCCAAGGCACATCGGTAGTTCTGCCCCATAATTCGCCGTTAATAAAGTTACCAATACGTCCAGCTAAAAGACCAACCGGCACTAGCGGTGCAACAAAATCACCCACTGCAAGTAACTGTTTTTTACGTGTCCAGGCAAACACACAAATAGCGGTTATCACCCCTAAAGTGCCACCGTGGAAAGACATACCACCTTGATCGATTCTAAATAAATACAGTGGATTTTCTAAAAAGTAACTAAATTGATAAAACAGTACATAGCCAATCCGACCACCCAGAATAACCCCTAACATACCGTAGAACAGTAAATCACTGACCTCTTCTTTCGTCCAACCCGAGCCTGGTTTAGTTGCTTGCCTATTTGCCCACCACATCGCAAAAGCAAAACCAATTAAATACATTAAACCGTACCAACGTACGCTAAGAGGACCGACAGTGAAAATGATCGGATCGATCTCTGGAAATTCAAGAGCCATAAAATTAAACCTTAACTAAAAACCATTTGAAGCGCGATGATAATCAGTAACACCGCGAACACTTTTTTTATCGTTGAAACGGGTAAATAATGCGTTGCTTTGGCTCCTATTGGTGCCATAAACCACGAGGTTATTACTATACCTAATAATGCCGGTAAATACACAAAACCTGCAAAGCCATGTTGTAAATCGGTTACTTGCCAACCGGCGCTGATATATCCCACAGAGCCAAATAGCGCAATCACAATGCCACATGCTGCCGCGCAGCCTATGGCTTTTTTAATATCAACTGAAAAATAATGCAGTAGCGGCACAATCAATGCGCCGCCGCCAATGCCTATTAAACCAGAAAGTCCGCCCATTATGGCGCTAACGGCTCCAATAATAGGACCGCTTGGCATAGGTTTAGTTGCTACAGGCTTATTACGAGCAGACAACACCATACGAGCAGCAATAAACACCACACTAACAGCAAATACAATACGTAATAACTGTTCTGGAATTAAGCTCGCGGCAAAACCACTGATCAGAGCACCAAGTCCAACGCCAGACATAACCCAAGGCGCAATTTCCCATGGCACATTTTGATTTTTATGGTGTGCTAATGCAGATGACGTTGAAGTGAATAAAATAGAGGCAAGCGAGGTAGCAATAGCAATAACCAGTACATGATCAACCGCAACAACATTAAAATGCACTAATAATGAACTCAGTACTGGCACAATAATCAACCCACCGCCAATGCCTAATAACCCAGCTAAAAATCCAACCACACAACCTAATAACGCGCAGCTGATAATCAGGATGACTAAATCATGCATCGTACACTCTTATAAATTGAATTTATTATATGCATATACTAATCGATTATATCGAATCTTTACAGCACTCGTTTTGGTAATACCAATCGTGTTAAGTTATTAGCCATTTATAGCGACAGATAAATAGAGTGATAACAAGGCATAAATTTCGACATGTAGTTGTTCTACTTGAGAAATTTATAACGCAGTTAGCGCTTTATTTGGCACGCTAGAATGGTTAAATATTTAAGTCGATTGGTATAACTAAGAAGCCTGATTTGGGGTATAAAATAATTCACCAAGTTGATGCTCAATCATAAAATTACGCGTTAACCTAAGTACTTGTTTTGCAGTAGATTGTGCTAAACACTCCGCCAGTAATGTTTCCATATCGCTGGCTTTTAAACGTCTTAATACCCATTTAACTTTACTTAATGATGAGTAGTTCATACTCAAGCGACGATACCCCATCGCAATCAGCAGTATTGCACCTTCAGGATCGCCACCTAATTCACCACATAAACTAAAGGACATCTCATATTGCTGACACTCTTTCGCAACTTTTTGCAGTACTCTTAATACCGCTGGATGATAGGGATTAAATAAATCAGCAACACGCGCATTCGAACGATCGACGGCAAGTAAGTATTGCGTCAAATCGTTACTACCTACAGAACAAAAATCTACTTTCTTAGACCATTCAGGGAGCATAAATACACTTGAAGGGACTTCTAACATTACGCCAATCTCTGGGCGTTCAATGGCTTGCTCTGGGTATTTTTCTTCCAGTTCAAAATAGGCTTGCTCTAACAATGCTAAAGATTCATCAACCTCTTCGGTACCGCTTATCATTGGCAGCATAATTTTTAAATTACCTAAACCAATGTTTGCTTTAACCATGGCTTTGAGCTGGTCTAAAAAGATCTCTGGGTGGTCCAATGTGACACGAATACCCCGCCAGCCTAAAAATGGGTTTTCTTCTGTAATATCAAAGTAATCAAGTGCTTTATCACCACCAATATCAAGCGTACGCATCACTACAGGTTCTGGATGATAACTGGCTAATACTTCGCGATACCAATTCTCTTGTTCTATTTGTGATGGAAACTGGCCTTTTTGCATAAACCAGGCTTCAGTTCGGTATAAGCCAACGCCATCACAGACTTTGGTGTTAGCTTTTTCAGTATTGAGTTCCAAACCAGCATTGAGCAACAAACTAATATGCTCGCCATCTAATGTCACTGCATCGCATTCTTGCTCAGCCACAAACTTGTCGTTTAATAGACTTTCTTGGTGCTGTAATTGTAAATATTCATCTTGTAGCATTTGCGAAGGCGAAATATATAATCGCCCTGCGTATGCATCTAAAATCATTGGTTTACCATCAAACTGCAATAGCGGTAAATCTTCAATACCCCAAATTGCAGGGATCCCCATTGCACGGGTTAAAATTGACGCATGACTATTTGCCGCACCGTTAACACTTACTACGCCAACTAAATGGCCTTTAGGCACTTCTGCAAGCATGGCTGGGGTTAAAGTATTAGCGATCAGTACTGTATCTTTAGGATAACTTTTTACGGCGTGTTCAGTATTGACGAGATGATGCAGTACGCGCAGGCCGATATCTTTAACATCAACCGCACGCTCTTTGATATAGGGATCCTGCATGGCATTGAATTGCGAGATCAATCGTTCGATCACAATTTTCAATGCACTTTTTGCACACCAGCCTTCTTGCAGTTGTGCTTCAACATTCTGCCCTAAACTTTTTGCATCCAGTAGTTGCTGATACACCTCAAACACTGCCAACGCTTCTTTAGGGATAGAATCGCTAAGAGTCATCGACAAGGTGTTAAATTCTTTGCGGGTTGCAGCAACAGCTTGAGTAAATAAGCGGCGTTGCTCAGTACAGTTATCGTCTTTTTTTAATTCTATCGATTTAAAGTCAAGTTTCGGCAGAATAACAAACGCCTGCCCTATCGCAATTCCTGGCGCGCTAGAAACCCCTTTTAGCACCGAGGTCTGATGAGAAAACTCATCTTGGCGTAGTACTTCTTTGATTTCTGCATGGGCTAATTGCGACGCTAGTTGCGCAGATAACGTAATTAAAAAGGACTCTTCATCTTGACTAAATACACGGGCAATTTTCTGTTGTACAACAATAACGCCCAGCACTTTTTTTTGATGAACTACAGGCACAGACAAAAATGCGTTGAAGCCTTCTTCATTCACTTCAGGAGAGAGTTTAAAACGCGGGTGAGACTTGGCAAAGGCAATATTAATAGGTTCTTCTCGTTGTGCTACTAAGCCAACTAAACCTTCGGTAAAACCGATTCTAAACTTACCCACGGCTGCGGGATTAAGCCCTCTGGTTGCCATTAATACAAAATTATCTTGACTGTAATCAGCAAAATAAATGGAGCAGCACTCAGTTTTCATGGCATCTTTCACCATTTCAACAAAACATGCTAGCGCACTATCCAAACTCGCTTGTTGCGAAACGGACTCTGCAATAGCTCTGAGTGTAGCCAGCATAATACTGCTCCTTTATATTATTTACCTTTATGGCGCCACGTATCTTTGGACTGTTCACGTTTATTAAAAGGCATCGCAAAGGGTGCGAATTCTTTCATAACACGGCGATAAACATCGCGTTTAAACGATACAACTTGCCTTACCGGATACCAATAACTTACCCACCGCCAATCATCAAATTCCGGATGATGTGTTTTTAGTAAGTTGACGTCTTCGTCTTTACAACGCAGTTTCAATAAAAACCATTTTTGCTTTTGCCCAATACACACCGGACTGGAGTCTCGGCGGATCAAACGCTTGGGCAATTTATAACGTAACCAATGTTTTGAACTTGCGACAATTTCTACATCTTCAGGGCGCAAGCCGACTTCTTCGTGTAATTCACGAAACATGGTCTGCTCTGCTGTTTCGCCACTATCAACACCACCTTGAGGAAACTGCCAAGAATGCTGACCATAACGTCTGGCCCAAAAGACCTGTCCCTGATTATTGCAAATTACAATTCCGACATTGGCACGAAAACCTTCGGCATCAATCACCTTAGTGCCTCATTTGTAAGTCGATTTTTAATGATTGTTCCACATTACCTGCAATACGGCAAACAATATTCAGAGTTTTACGCATCTTACTCACAGCTTGTGCATAACTTTAGTTTATACAGCTCATTTTGCAAACAAATCCACAATAACAGATCCAATAACTTGCCTTTTCCACAGTTTCTGTGGATAACATTGTTCATAGTTATGTATTTATCCCAACAAGTTTTCAACACAGCTTAAAGGCTTTACAAATTCAACAGTTAAAAACCATTAAATTCAATACATTAAGCTTAAAGTCAGCAAGTTTCACCTTGTCTAAAAACACAGCGAACTATCACTGGACAAAAAACACCCAAACGCAAAGATATCCACGGTTAAACTCTTTTGCTATCATGAGTAGTGAATTTATACAACCAAATAACTCGCTATGAAACCGATAAAACCACATTCAATCAATGAATTAATGCAACGTGTTAGCAACATTGCAGGACTGACATTAGGCCAATTAGCAAGTCATTATCAGTTTAAAACACCTGAGCATTTATTAAAGGAGAAAGGCTGGACGGGGCAATTGATTGAATATGCATTAGGTGCTACAGCAGGTTCCAAACCTACCCCTGATTTTGAAGAGCTCGGGATTGAACTTAAAACGCTACCAATCTCATATAAAGGCAAACCATTAGAGACCACTTTTGTGTCTGTGACACCGTTATTGAATGTCACAGGTATGACATGGCAGCAAAGTAATGTGCGTAAAAAACTCAATCATGTCTTGTGGCTACCCATACTAGGCGAGCGCGACATTGTGCCATTTGATAGAACCATTGGTAGTGGCTTTTTATGGCAACCCTCAGCAGAGCAAGATGCGCAGTTACAGCTAGACTGGGAAGAACAAATGGAGCTGATAGCACTGGGACGTGTTGATGAGATCTCAGGGCATTTAGGGGATGCGATGCAAATTCGCCCAAAAGCAGCTAATAGCAGAATAGTCACCGATGCCATCGGTCCAAACGGGCAAATTATTAAAACCCTACCCCGAGGTTTTTATTTAAAAACCAGCTTTACAGGGCAGATTTTGAAGCAGCAATTTCAGCTTTAACGCCTAAAAATGCGCGAGATAAACTCGCGCCTACAAGGCACTTAAATAAAAATCCCCGCATTTGCGAGGATTTTTCAAAAGTTTAAATCAGCTTCTTATAAAAGAATTACTGACCTTTAACTTCTTTAAGACCATTAAAAGGTGCTTTAGCGCCTAATTGCTCTTCAATACGTAGCAATTGGTTGTACTTCGCTACACGATCAGAACGGCTCAATGAACCTGTTTTGATTTGACCAGCTGCAGTACCCACTGCTAAATCAGCAATTGTTGAATCTTCAGTTTCGCCTGAGCGATGAGAAATAACAGCAGTGAAACCAGCGTCTTTAGCCATTTTGATTGCAGCTAACGTTTCAGTTAGTGAACCAATTTGGTTAAACTTGATTAAGATTGAGTTGGCAATACCGTTGTCGATACCACGCTTTAAGATCTTAGTGTTTGTCACGAATAAATCGTCACCAACTAATTGGATCTTATCGCCAAGTAGTTTTGTTTGGTGTGCAAAGCCGTCCCAATCAGACTCATCAAGGCCATCTTCGATAGACACGATTGGGTACTGTTCAGTTAGATCTTTTAAGAAGTAGTTAAACTCTTCTGAGGTGAATTTTTTACCTTCGCCTTTAAGGTCGTAGATATTTGCTTCTTTGTCATAAAACTCAGACGCAGCACAATCAAGTGCTAGAGTAATGTCTTTGCCTAACTCGTAGCCTGCATTAGCAACAGCAACTTTAATTGCTGCAAGTGCCGCTTCGTTAGAGGCAAGGTTTGGTGCAAAACCACCTTCATCACCCACTGCGGTTGAATGACCATCAGCTTTAAGTACTTTGGCAAGGCTGTGGAATATTTCTGCACCCATGCGAAGCGCTTCACGGAAGTTGGCAGCGCCAACTGGCTGGATCATGAATTCTTGAATATCAACTGAGTTATCAGCATGCTCACCACCATTGATGATGTTCATCATTGGTAACGGCATAGAATAAACACCTGGTGTACCGTTTAAGTCAGCAATGTGCTCATAAAGCTCTACTTTTTTAGATTGTGCAGCAGCTTTTGCAGTTGCTAATGACACTGCTAAGATTGCATTTGCACCTAATTTTTCTTTATTTTCGGTACCATCTAAATCTAGCATTACTTGGTCAACAGTGCTTTGCTCTAGTGCATTTTGGCCAGCTAAGGCTGTCGCGATTTCATTATTAATAAAACCAACCGCTTTTAATACACCTTTACCTAAGTAACGTGCTTTATCACCATCACGTAATTCTAGTGCTTCGCGAGTACCTGTTGATGCACCTGATGGTGCAGCAGCGCGGCCCCATGAACCGTCAGCTAAATGAACATCAGCTTCTACAGTTGGGTTACCACGCGAATCCATAATTTCGCGACCGATCACTTTTACGATATTTGACATCTTGATTCCTCTTTTCCCAAAATGGTGAGTCTACTCCGACTTTATTAATTTTCCTTAATGCCGTCGGCTTTGAAAACAAATAAGCCGTGCATAGTGCACGGCTTATTCATATTACGATGACGCTTTTTGATGAATATGCGCAGCGGCAACAAACCCTTCAAATAGCGGATGACCATCACGCGGTGTTGAGGTGAATTCCGGGTGGAATTGAGCCGCAATAAACCACGGGTGATCTTTATTCTCGATGATTTCAACTAGCTTCTTATCTTCCGATAAACCAGTGAAACTCAAGCCAGCTTTTTCAAGCTGTTCAACAAAATTATTGTTTACTTCGTAACGATGACGATGACGTTCAACAATCTCATCACTACCATATACTTCACGTACTTTTGAGCCTGGTGTTAAATGACATTTTTGTGCGCCTAAACGCATAGTGCCACCTAAATCAGATTTTTCGCTACGTGTTTCAATGTTGCCTTCAGCATCTAACCATTCTGTGATCAAACCAACCACAGGGCTTGACGAGTTAGCATTAAACTCGGTTGAGTTTGCATCTAATAAGCCTGCAACATTACGTGCATACTCAATTAGCGCAACTTGCATACCTAAACAGATACCAAGGTAAGGTACTTTATTTTCACGGGCATATTTTGCCGCTAAAATTTTACCTTCAACACCGCGACCACCAAAACCACCAGGAACTAAAATAGCATCAAGGTTAGCTAATAACTCAGTACCTTTACTTTCAACATCTTGTGAATCAACATATTGAATGTTTACTGTTAAACGATTTTTAAGACCTGCATGTTTAAGTGCTTCGTTTACAGATTTATAGGCATCAGGTAGTTCAATGTATTTACCAACCATACCGATAGTCACTTCACCCGTTGGGTTTGACTCTTGGTATAACACTTGTTCCCACTCAACTAAATCAGCTTCAGGGCAATCAAGATGGAAGCGACGACATACAAAGTTATCAAGCTCTTGCGATTTTAATAGCGCAGGAATTTTATAAATGCTGTCTACATCTGGTAATGAAATAACCGCTTTTTCTTCAACGTTAGTGAAAAGAGCAATCTTTGCACGTTCGTTATTTGGTAATTTACGATCTGAACGACAGATAAGAATATCTGGTTGAATACCAATCGAGCGTAACTCTTTAACAGAATGCTGTGTTGGTTTGGTTTTCACTTCACCCGCAGGGCCTAAGAATGGCACTAACGTTAAGTGAATAAACAATGCGCGCTCACGGCCAATCTCTGTGCCAAGCTGACGAATTGCTTCTAAGAATGGTTGTGACTCAATATCACCAACCGTTCCACCAATTTCAACGAGTGCCACATCATGGCCTTCAGCACCGTCATAAACACGTTGCTTAATATCGTTGGTAATATGTGGAATAACCTGAATTGTTGCACCAAGGTACTCACCACGACGCTCACGACGCAGCACATCTTCATATACACGACCTTGTGTGAAGTTGTTACGGCTTGTCATTTTGGTACGGATGAAACGTTCATAGTGACCTAAATCAAGATCGGTTTCAGCGCCGTCTTCGGTGACAAATACTTCACCATGTTGAATTGGGCTCATTGTGCCTGGGTCAACGTTGATATAAGGATCCAGCTTTAAAATGGTAACATTTAAACCACGGGCCTCTAAAATAGCTGCCAACGATGCTGCTGCAATACCTTTACCCAACGAGGAAACAACCCCGCCGGTAACGAAGATAAATTTTGTACTCATGCGAACCCTAGAATATCAGGAATTAAAAGGAAAAATATAGAATCAAGACGGGGCGAAATTATAGCAAAGGCACTGCCATCAATCCAGCGAAAGTTAGTAATTCTCTGCACAAAAAACGCACTCAGCGTTTCGCATTATTTACTGCTGCTTTTTTATCGCATCCCATGCGGCATCCATTTCAGCAAGGGTTGCTGTATCAAGCGATTGCCCACGCTCACATAAATAGGCTTGTACTTTTTCAAATCGCGCTGAAAACTTATCGTTGGCGCTACGTAATAATTGCTCTGGGTCACGTTTAATATGCCGTGCTACATTAACTGTAGCAAACAATAAATCGCCGATTTCTTCTGCGCTGTGTGCTGAAAATGGATCAACGGCTAACGCTTCTTTTACTTCATCAACTTCTTCAGCCACTTTATCTAATGCACCATGATAACTAGGCCAATCAAAGCCTAATCCTGCAACCCGCTGCTGAATTTTTTTGGCTTTACTCAAACTAGGCAGACTAGCGGGTATATCTTGCCATAATGTGTTGCTTTGCGGTTCAGCTTTTGCTGCCCGCTCCTGTGCTTTTATAGTTTGCCACTGCTCACTGAGTTGTTGTTCAGTCAGCCCTTGCTGATCGGCAAATACATGTGGATGGCGACGCACTAACTTATTATTTAGCCCAGCCATTACATCATTAAAATCAAATAACCCTTGCTCTTGTGCCAATTGCGCATAAAAAATCACTTGAAAGAGTAAATCACCCAGTTCATTTTTGAGCTCACCGAAATCACCTTTTTCAATGCAATCGGCTACCTCGTATGCTTCTTCTAAGGTATGCGGTACGATGGATGTAAAGTCTTGCTTTAAATCCCACGGGCAGCCTGTTGCTGGATCACGTAATTTAGCCATAATGGCTAATAACTCAGTTAAGGTATTCGTCGAGGTATTAGTTGTCTGGTTCATTTACATTCCTAGTGACTACGTTTTGCTTCATGCACGCCTTCGATTTGATCTAATTTTGATAGTAATCGATTGGTACTTGATAAATCATGTACTTCCACTTGCATGGTAAACAACGCTAATTGGCGGTCGTCTACGGTTTCCATATTCATATTCAGCACATTAACTTTTTCATTGGCCAGTACCGAACTAATATCACGTATAAGCCCAGCTCTGTCACTTGCTTCAATTTTAATACACAGAGCATAAGAGCCGTTAATTTCGTCTGACCAACTAACCGCAATAACACGCTCAGGGTGTTGTGTTCTTAGATTATGAAAAGAATCACAGTCAGTCCTATGCACACCTATGCCACGCCCTTGCGTGATATAACCGATTATTGACTCACCAGGAACTGGGCGGCAACATTTAGCCACATGGCTCATTAAACTACCAACCCCATCAACCACGATACCATTTTTATCACCGCTGATTTTAGTCGGGTTCTTAAAGCGGATGACGGGCTCGTCATCAGAGCGATCCGTGATAAAATTCAGCAACTGATTTAAACGCACATCGCCGGCGCCAATCGCAACCATTAAGTCATCTAACTCTTTAAAGTTATAGCGAGTAATAGCCGGCTCTAAGTTTTTGTAGGTCAAATCGAGCTTTTGCAATTCGTTATCTAGAATTTCTTTACCAGCACTGAGATTTTTATCGCGATCGAGTTGTTTAAACCAGTGGTGTATTTTCGCTCTCGCGCGGGATGATTTAATATATCCCAGTGATGGATTTAACCAATCGCGGCTAGGATTAGGTTGTTTTTGGGTTAAAATTTCAACCTGATCGCCGGTGTGTAATTGATGGGTAAAAGGCACGATTTTGCCAAATACTTTTGCACCAATACAACGATGACCGACATTTGAGTGAATATAATAAGCAAAATCCAGTGGTGTTGAGCCCAGCGGTAAATCAAAAATATCGCCACGGGGAGTAAAAATATACACCCGATCTTCGACCACTTGATTTTTTAGCTCTTCGGCTAAATCGCTGCCATCAACCACCTCTTCTTGCCATTGCAATAATTTACGCAACCAGCTAATTTTTTGCTCATACCCAGAGCCACGCCCAGGTAACGCCCCTTCTTTATACATCCAGTGCGCAGCGACTCCGAGTTCAGCATCTTGGTGCATCGCGTGGGTACGAATTTGGATTTCAACCGTTTTGCCTTCTGGGCCAAATACTACGGTATGAATGGATTGATAACCATTTTGTTTAGGGGTGGCAATATAATCATCAAATTCTTTATTTAGATGACGCCAATTGGTGTGTACGATCCCCAGCGCACCGTAACAATCTTGCAATTCATCCACCACAATACGCATGGCGCGAATATCAAATAACTGGTCAAACTCGTAATTCTTTTGCGCCATTTTTTTGTAAATACTGTAGATATGTTTTGGCCGACCATATACCTCGCCTTTAATACCTGCTTGAGCCAGTTTAGTTTTAACTTGCTCAACCATATCTACCATATAAGCTTCGCGACCTAGGCGCTTATCATCCAATTGCTTGGCAATATTTTTATACACATCAGGGTGCAAATAGCGAAACGATAGATCTTCCAGCTCCCACTTTAATTGCCCAATCCCTAACCGGTTAGCAAGTGGCGCAAAGATATCAGCGGTTTCTTTTGCAGCAATCACCCGCTCTTCTTCGTTGGCGTTTTTAACCTCTCGTAAATGACATACCTGCTCAGCAAGTTTAATAACCACAGCGCGCACATCTTCAACCATCGCCAATAACATACGGCGTATATTATCAACTTGAACGGTGCCAGTACCTTGATGAGCCAAAGTGCTAATAGTAGCCATTTGTGCAACACCCGTTAGCAGAGTTGCCACATGGCTCCCCATCACATCGCTTACTGTATCGATGTCGATTAGATTAGCCAAAAAACTCGGCGTAATATATGCGGTAGCGAGGGTGTCTGCATCGAGATTCATTTCAACCAAAATTTCGACCATTTCCATGGCAATATTTTGTTGCTGATGATTATGCAGTTCAGCGCAAAGGGTATTCGCTTTACTTAATAGTTCGCGCTTTTCTTGCGTTAAGTTAAGTAAACCAAGTCGTGTGCTAAAATCACCCGGTTTGTCGTGTTGGTGTGATTGCCGAGTAGCTACCATAATGCGCTCTACCTCCGTTGAAATAACGCCATCGTTTCGATATGCCCCGTGTGTGGAAACATATTCATTAGCCCTATTTTTTCAAGTGAAAATGCAGCTTGCGTAATAATTGCGCTGTCACGGGCTAAAGTCACAGGGTCGCAAGATACATATAAAATCGTTTTAAATTGCTTCAGAGGCAGTTGCTCTAAAATAGCTAAGGCACCGGTACGTGAAGGGTCCAGTACTAATACATTCAACTCTTTACTAAACCACGGAGCTTGCTGCATTGTTTGTGTTAAATCAAAACAATGAAAATGAGCATTGGCTATATGGTTAGTTTGCGCATTTTGCGCCGCCATTGCAACCGCAGAAGCCACTCCTTCAACACCAATTACGCTTTTTGCGTTATTTGCCAGCGCTAAAGCGAAGTTACCAATCCCACAAAATAGGTCTAGTACCTGTTCGTCCCCTTTTAAACTAAGCCAGTCAACCGCTTGAGAAAGCATAGCTTGATTTACCTGCGCATTGACTTGAATAAAGTTTTCCAGCCCAAAAGTAAATTTTAGTCCAAGCTCAGGTAAGCTATAAAACGGCATAGGTAAATGGCTGTGGTTAATTTGCTGAGTATCTCCTTGCCATATAATTTGCCACTGATGATCAAGCCCCTGCTGCTCAATAGTTGCTTTTAGCTTATCACTGATGCTTTTAGTGTGGCGGATCACCACAAAATTTTGCTCATCTGCTTGGCATAATTGTATATGGCTAACACTGCGAAGTTCGCCATATTGGTTTAATAACTGATCAAAAACAGTAAAAATTGCGGCAAAATCGTCACTCAGTACTGCACACTGCTGCACACTGATAATTTGTTTAGAACCTTGCGCGCGATAACCAACCCGCATTTTTTTTGCGGTTTTATCAAACATCACCGCTAACCGCGCACTGCGACGGTAGTGCGTCGGCTCGCTCAATAACGGGGCTTGCCAGTTCATTGCATCAAGCTTGGCAAACTTTGAAAACAGCTGGCTCACCGCCACTTGCTTTTCAACTAATTGTTGGTCAAGTCGCAAATGCTGTAATTGGCAACCACCACATTGTTGATAATGTTCGCAAAACGGTTTAACCCGTGCTTCACTGGCCTGCTCAACTTTTATCGTTTTAGCCGCGCTATAACGAGCTTTATCTTCGGTTAGTTTGGCCTTAACCGTTTCACCTGTCAGTGCACCGCTAACAAAGCACACTTTATTATTATGCTTGGCAATCCCCCGACCTTGATGATCCATTCCTGAAATGGCTAAAGTTAACGACTGTCCAGAAAGGGTTTTCTTTTTTGCTTGGAAAAACTGCGCCATCGGGCAACACCTTAAATATTGATTCTACGAGGGTGATTGATTACTAGCTTATAAGTATATACTCTTTAACTAACTAATAATGATAACAACGTTCACTTATGACTAAACTTGGTTTGCGCGACTCAGTTTTAACGCTAACACTTATTCCCACAGTGATTATCGGATTACTACTTGGCGGCTATTTTACAATAAATCGTTACATTGAGCTTGATGAAATTTTATATCAGCAAGGTGCGACTATCTCCGAGCCCCTGTCGATTGCCATTGAACAGCCATTATTAGCAAAAAATAAACAGCTACTAAACCGTTTGATCAGCCATGCGCATAATAAACACTCTCCAGCAATTAAAACCATCGCCATTTTTGACGAGCATAATGAACTGGTATTAACCAGTAACTATCACCGTGACTTTGATGATCTACTGCACAGTGAGTACTTGCAAGCAGGAAAAAACACCAAAGTAGTGCCCAGCGACCACTTAATTACATTTTTTACGCCGATCATCAACCACTCAACGCCAGACGCACAGTGGAATAATGCAACGTTTCAAACATCCCTTGGCACTGTGGTTATTCAGCTCAACAAAGACCAAGCGATTATTGGTCAGCAACAGGCATTACTAGTCAGCGGTATTGTCATTATTTTAGCCTTAGTGTTGGCGGCTATTTTAGCCATCAGGCTTAGCCATATGTTTATGACCCCATTAAATAAGTTAGTACTGGCTACCGACAAATTAATCGAAGGGAAAAGAGAAACCGGCCTAACAGCTCCGATGATGGGCGAGTTTGAATTATTACGCCAAGGGCTAAACACCATTTCTGATACTATGGTGATGCAAAAAGATGAAATGCAAAAGCACATCGATCAGGCGACCAGTGACTTGCGCGAGTCGTTAGAATTATACGAAACACAAAATATTCAGCTCAGTATTGCTAAAACCGATGCCCAAGACGCCAACCGCGTAAAATCGGACTTTTTAGCGAAAATGAGTCACGAACTGCGCACACCACTTAATGGTGTCATTGGCTTTACTCGTCAATTACATAAAACACCGCTAAATAAACACCAAAAAGATTACCTCGATACCATCGAACTCTCAGCCAATAGTTTAATGACTATCATCAGCGATATTTTAGATTTTTCGAAGCTTGAAGCAGGCGCCATGGAACTTGAGTCCATTCAATTTCAACTACGTGACACAATAAACGAAGTACTTACGCTACTGGCTCCCAGTGCGCATGAAAAACAATTAGAGCTATCAATTTATATCAACTCACTAGTACCTGATAACATTACTGGTGATCCGACCCGCTTTAAACAAATTCTGATCAACTTGATTAGTAATGCAATTAAGTTTACTGAAAAAGGCTCAATTAAAATTGATGTTGGCCATCGTTTACTTGATGAAGAACGGACCTCAGTGTTAGTGTCGGTAACCGATACAGGCGTTGGCATTCCAATGGATAAACAAGATGCCTTGTTCACTCCTTTTGGCCAAGCTGATTCAAGCATTACCCGTAAATTTGGTGGCACAGGCCTTGGCTTAATTATTACCAAGCACATAGTTGAAACCATGGGTGGCCGCATTACCTTAAACTCAGCACCTGGTAACGGCACCTGCTTTACTTTTAATGGTGTATTTAGGCTTCCAAGCCATATTTATAACAGCGACTTACCAAGTAGATCTCTTGCAAATAAACGTATTTTATACCTAGAACCGCATGAACATACCCATAATGCGGTGCTCTCTTTACTCACCGAGTGGCAAACAAGGGTTACTGCGTGCTTTGACCAAGAAACCTTTTTACAAGAGTTAAACAAAGAGTTTAATTACGATATTTGTATTATTGGTCATGTTGCCGCAGTTGACGAAATGCAACGCTTAAAAAGCTATATCAAAGCAGTCCGTGAATCGACTGACTACCTGTATTTAATGCTTAATTCGGTATCGCATAATATGCGCGAAGCATATATTGGCTGTGGTGCAGATGCGTGTTTAAGTAAACCGCTGAACCACCGCAAGCTCTGTGAAGTGCTTGCAGCACCTTATCGACTCGATCATCCCGTACACAATATTGAAGAAAATGACGAAAAGTTATTACCGCTAAAAGTATTAGTCGTTGATGATAATGATGCCAATTTAAAGTTACTTTGTACTTTATTAGAAGAGCAAATTGAAACTATCGATACCGCTCATAATGGCTCACAAGCCTATAGTTTGAGCAAAAGCCATAAATACGACATTATTTTTATGGATATTCAAATGCCCATTATGGACGGTATTACCGCCTGTAAACTGATCCTAGAATCATCCTTAAACGAAGATACCCCTATTATTGCAGTCACAGCACACGCCTTAGCAGGCGAAAAAGAGCAACTTATTACCGATGGCTTTAAAGGGTATTTAACTAAACCTATTGATGAAGATATGCTGAAACAAATTATCAGTGATCATAGTCCACAATCACCGCTGCGACGAGACAAAAGCCGCAATGAGCTAGTTGCTATTGAGCCTCCTTTTGTAAGCTCTTCACTGGATTGGCCATTAGCACTGCAACGTGCCGGCGGTAAAAACGAACTGGCGCTTGAAATGCTTAATATGTTGTTACTCAGTGTGCCAGAAACCCTGCGACTACTTGAAGAAGCAACCGCCAGCCAAGATTGCGAACATGTGCTAAGTATTATTCATAAATTTCACGGTGCTTGTTGTTACACTGGCGTACCCAAGCTCAAGGCACTCGCTGAAGCACTGGAAACCGCGTTAAAAGGCGATTGTGATTTAAGTTATATTGAGCCAGAGCTTTTTGAGCTGCAAGACGAACTTGAAAACCTGATGACCGATGCCGGCTTAGCCGAACATTAACGGCAGATCCGCTTAAGTGATTTACCACTTTTTAAGCTACTGATCTGCCAAGTTACATCTGTATCTTGTTGCACCAGACTTACTTTGGCAATGTCACTAAACATAAAATCACCGGGTACATTAAGTCGCGTTAAATTTTGTGATAATGGTTGCTGACAATAAGGGCCTGTATCACCGTGGATCACTAATACCGGCTTTTTTACTGTGTTTACAAATTCCGCCAAAGCATCGCGATACACTTTAAAACCATCACACTGTTCTGGCTGAGTTTTACTGCATGCTGGTTGTGCTGTTTGATGGGTGTAAATATCCGCCTGAAAAGCAATCACATAACCTTTGGCTGCTGAGTTTGCTTGCGCTAACCAGTTAAGGTTGTTGCCGTCTCTTGTATCAGCTTGTTGATAAGCAAGTTGTTTATCACTTTTTAGCACCTCTCGACGGCCATTGTGGGTGCCTGCAATATGCAGCGTTATAAACTCTACATCAGCGAACCGCCAACGCGCATTTTCGTGCATGCTAGGCTGTTGCTGAAAATCAACTAAGGTATTGGCTTTTTCAAGGTATTTATCATCAAACATCAAGGTTTTTAAAAATACCAAGCGCTCTAATTCATCATAACGAGGAGTTAAATTTTTGCGGTCGCAATCAGTCCATTCATTGTCACCGGGGGTGTAAATAAATGGCTGCGTAGTTAAAGAGGTAAGTAACTGTTTATGCTTCTCAAGCAACTCATTGGTGCAAGGCTCAGAACCGGATTTCATATCGCCAACATGGATCAAAAAAGCATGCTCAGTCGTTTTTATTTTTTTACCCAAAGCTCCTATTGGCGCTAAATTCATTTCATCAATTGGAGTATATGGCATATCCCCCATCACCAAAAACGCATTACTGGACAGCGCCCAAGTCAAACCAATTAAACTAAACATCACCATCCCCTATCACGCAAATAGATCTTAAGCTCTCATAGTAACAAACAAATGAACAGTTAAAAGAACGGCTTTTTGCGACTAAGCTTGCTAAAATAACCGCACAGTAATCCTGAATTTATTAATCATGTCATTTAGCACCACTTATACATTAGATAAACCCTACTTTTACGAATGTTTTGATGAGTCTCTGCCTTACAGCGCACAAGCAAAGCCGAAATATGTTTTTTTAGTATTATTGGTTAGTTTAGGACTTACAGCTATTTATTGGTTAGAAAAACACTATTTAGGAAATTTCTTGATCATGGCCGCAGTACTTGAATGTGTTGCTTTTTATTATCGCAGGCCTTGGTGGGTAACGCGGCAAATGCTTAGTCGAGCATCAGGCTCTGAGGCAACGTTAACTATTGATGAAAGCGGTTTTAAAAGCGAAAACCCACATAAAAGCTATCAGCTAGCATGGCAAGATATTGATGAAGTAATTTTTACTGTTCGCGGTATTATTTTAAAAAGTCGTCGCGGCATGCAGTACGTTTCAAACAGCGTACTGAGTGATGAGATTATTGAATACATAAAAAAAAGAGCCACTAAATAGTGGCTCTTTCATATCAATTAAATTGATTAAGCATTGCCCGGATTCGGGTTAGACTTTTCAGCTTGAATACGCATGTAAATTTCTTCACGGTGTACCGAAACGTCTTTAGGTGCATTAACACCAATACGTACTTGATTTCCTTTAACACCTAGTACAGTGACAGTTACTTCGTCACCAATCATTAGGGTTTCACCTACTCGACGAGTTAGTATTAGCATTCTCTTGCTCCCGTATTCCAATAAATTAAAAGATTCCGCGTCTGTATATTAAAGAAAATAAGCCTTAATAGTAAGTAAAAACTCTAAATCGATTCATTTTCTGTTAAAAAAACTCTTTATAATGCGCCTATTGCCAATTCTAAGTATGTTTCATCTATTCAAACTAATATTTTAATATCAGATCTTGATACGTGTTTACGTTAATCTATAAAAACAAACTTACTACACTAGGATATGATTTCATAGTCACTGCCTCAATGGCGACTTTAGTAACTGAGCAACCAACAGAAATTTCTTTACTGTTAATATAATGGTGGCTGTCATTTAATACTTCAAGTAGTTACTAAAATCTTTTCTGTGCACTATAACGGTAGTCGATATAAGCATAGCCTATTTTTTCAAAGTTATGATTAATCTTAACTATTTGGACGCAGTTATCGAGAAAAAGTTTCAATAAAAATTAGTTTTATCATCGCTGTGGAGAGTTTATGGGGATAGTTCCGAGTTTTTTCGTAATTAAGGTAAATCCAGTGGCAATAAAAAATGCGGTAGTGTGTATTTAGTAAGGTATGCCGTTTTAGCTATAAATTTAGGACGTGGCTTAGCTGTTAAAGCAGATTTAGAGTAAACACCTTAAGAGACTCAATTGAGCCTCCTAAAGTGTTAAATCAACTTTACGTACTGAGCTATTAAGTACGCTCAGTTAACCAAGCGGTTACGCTATCAAGTGCTGCAGTTAAGTTTTGCGGCTCAGAGCCACCAGCTTGCGCCATATCAGGACGACCGCCGCCTTTACCACCAACTTGTGATGCCATGTGATTTACCAGCTCACCGGCTTTCACTTTGCCAGTTAAGTCTTTAGTCACACCAGCAATTAAGCTTACTTTGTCGCCATCAGCAACACCAAGTGCAATAACACCTGAGCCAATCTTGTTTTTAAGGTCATCAACCATGCCGCGTAAGGCTTTTGATTCAGTGCCTTCAACGTTTGCCACAAGTAATTTAACACCGTTAATTTCAACAATTGAATCAATTAATGATGCACCCGCAGCACTGGCTAGCTTGTCGCTTAGCTGTGCTATTTGTTTTTCAAGCCCTTTCGACTTTTCAAGCAAGGCAGTTACTTTTTCAAGTACTGATGCGCTGTCGCCTTTAACAAGAGCCGCTACGTCGTTTAGGTGTTGCTCTTGTTCACTTACATAAGCAATTGCATCAGCACCTGTTACCGCTTCAATACGGCGCACACCGGCAGCAATACCGCTCTCAGAAACTATTTTGAATAAACCGATATCACCAGCACGATTTACGTGAGTACCACCACACAGTTCTATAGAGTAATCACCAATAGTCACTACGCGAACTTCATCATCGTACTTCTCACCAAATAACGCCATTGCGCCTTTTTCTTTGGCGGCATCGATTGCCATCAGCTCAGTATTTAGTGCAAAGTTACGACGGATCTCGTCATTCACAACTCGCTCAATTTCACGTAGTTCAGCTTTCGTGACTGCTTCAAAATGCGAGAAGTCAAAACGTAAACGTTCAGGGTCTACGAGCGAACCTTTTTGCGACACATGATCGCCCAATAACTGACGTAGTGCTTCATGTAAAATATGCGTCGCTGTATGATTCTTTTTAACACGATCACGGCGCTTATCATCAATGTTAGCGTCAACTTTATCATTCACACCAATACGCCCCATCACTGTTCCGTGATGCGCGAATGCATTACCAAGTTTAGTAGTATTAGTTACTGTAAACTCACCGCCAGCTACCGTTAATGTGCCGGTGTCGCCAACTTGGCCACCAGATTCAGCGTAAAACGGTGTGCGATCTAGTACCACAATGCCTTGTTGGCCATCTTCAAGTACTGATACAGCTTCACCTTGCGCGAACATTTCAATCACAGTGCCACTATAGTGCGTTGCGTCATAGCCTTTAAAGTCAGTGTGTTTGTCAGACTTTAATTGCTGGTTATAGTCAGCACCAAATTTACCAGCTTGTTGTGCAGTTTTACGCTGTACAGCCATGCACTCTTGGAAGCCTTGCTCATCAATCGTCATAAAGCGCTCACGCGCTACATCTGCGGTTAAATCGGCAGGGAAACCATAGGTGTCATATAATTTGAATACCAATTCACCTGGGATCACATCGCCAGTTAAATCAGTCAGGCTTTCTTCTAAAATAGCTAAACCACGCTCAAGAGTTTTGCCAAACTGCTCTTCTTCAATACGCAGTACTTTTTCGATGATTTCTTGCTGTTTTGCAAGCTCTGGATACGCTTGACCCATTTGTTCGATTAGCGCAGCAACTAACTTATAGAAGAACGAACCTTGTGCGCCAAGCTTGTTACCATGGCGAACTGCACGACGAATGATACGGCGCAGTACATAACCACGGCCTTCGTTTGATGGCATAACCCCATCAGAAATTAAAAACGCACATGAACGAATATGATCCGCCACTACGCGCAGTGATTTATCATCCATATCTTGTGCATTGGTAACTTCTGCAGCAGCTTTAATTAAGCCTTGGAATAAATCGATTTCGTAGTTTGAATGCACGCCTTGTAAAATTGCAGCAATGCGCTCAAGACCCATACCTGTATCAACAGACTGCTTAGGAAGCGGCTCCATCGTACCGTCGCTTTGACGGTTATACTGCATAAATACCAGGTTCCAAATTTCAATGAAACGGTCGCCATCTTCTTCAGGTGAGCCTGGAGGTCCGCCCCAAATCTGTTCGCCATGATCATAAAAAATTTCAGAACATGGACCACACGGGCCAGTATCACCCATTGACCAGAAATTATCTGAAGTAGCAATACGAATAATGCGATCTTCAGGCAAACCAATTTCGTTAGCCCAATAACCAAATGCTTCTTCATCATCATGATAGATAGTAACGAGCAGTTTTTCTTTCGGCAGTTTTACAACGTCAGTCAAAAACTCCCACGCAAACTTAATCGCGTCTTGCTTAAAGTAATCACCAAAGCTGAAGTTACCTAACATTTCGAAAAATGTATGGTGGCGTGCTGTGTAGCCTACATTTTCTAAATCATTATGCTTACCACCGGCACGCACACAACGTTGTGAGCTAGTTGCGCGGTTATAAGGGCGGCTTTCGGCGCCTAAAAATACATCTTTAAATTGCACCATGCCGGCGTTATTAAATAATAACGTCGCATCGTTACCCGGAATAAGCGAGCTTGATGGAACAATTTGGTGTTGTTTAGAGGCAAAAAAATCTAAAAACTGTTGCCTGATCTGTGCGGTAGTCATGTGCTGCATGTGAACGTCTCACCCATTTTTACTGTGCTTGCATTGCAAAATCTATTTGTTCGTAACTGAACCCTCGATACATTAAGTAGCGCACGCGCTTAGCTTTTTCTTTGTGATCGAAGTCGTCCTGTGAATTTGAATACTTCTTTAAATACGCATCCTGCGCTAACCCAAACCAATCAATTTCGAATGATTCAATCACACTTTCTAACAGTGCTCGGTCAATCCTTTTGCCCATGGCTTCGCTTTGAATACGTTTTAAGCCATGTTTTTTAGCAATGTGGCGACGTACAAAACCTTCAACATAACGCTGCTCATTTATAAAATTGTGCTCTTCACACCAATCTAATAAAGCTTCGATAAATTCAGGCGTCGCCTCTTTTTGCTGTAATTTTTGGGTTAACTCTCGACGCGAATATTCTTGGCGCCCGAGTAACCAAAGTACATAATTTTTTAACTTCTTTTGTAATGCTTCATCCATTTCTTCAGCCATTATGCGTCAAAACGACCGCTTTGATCATTATGCTGCGGCGCAACAGGCTCTGCCTCTGCAGGCGGTACGATCGGCATAAAAATAGCTTGATAAGAAACAAAAAAGCTAATGTAGCAAATTGGCATTAAAACCAACAGCGGCAAGAATGATAAAAACATTGAAAGCATCATCAAGCCTGCAGTAATTGCCCCATATACACTCAATGGTGCCATGTTGTGGTAAAACACCATAAGTGAGCTTTTTAGCACCTCAAAAATACGTTTTTGTTGATTAAAATAAACCAACGGCACTGCATAAGAAAAAGCCGTTAAATACACCGATAACGCAATTAAAAACAGCGCCAAATTTGCCATCGAGATGCTATCAATTACTTGCTGCAAGGCAATGTTAGGATCGACATTCGGATTACTCATAATCTCAACAGCTTCAGCAAATAAGCCAGCAGCTAACAAAGCCATCAATACACCGGCCGCCATTTGATAAAGCGCTAAACGAAGCAGCCCCATGCGATTACCTTTGGCGGTAAACGGTTTTAGGATATCGGCCAACATAATTTTGCCGCCTTGCTGTTTGGTGATCACCGCTTGATAAAACCCCGCAGTTAAAAATGGCGTGGCAATGGCTGCTATAATTTGTAAAAAAGGTAAAAATAGCGATAGTAAACCAATAATACCTATAAATAAGTGCATAAAAATAAAGGTAAAAGGCTGAGTTTTAAAAATAAGCCAGCCTGCTTTAAACCATTTCAGCCCTGCATCGGCCTTAAATACTCGTAATTCAATTGACATACTTGCTCTTAAATTAACAACAAAACACGCCGAGTATAACTCGGCGTTGGATGGGATTACATAGACGACAGCTTAAAATTACGGTTTTTTAATCTTCTTTATATCTAACATATGCGCACCATGCTTAATTTTCGTCTCTAGGTATGCTTTATTGCCCGCTAAACCAGCTTTAATGTGTGCATGCGTGCCAACCACTGATTCAACTTCAATACCTGCATCTTTCAAGGCATTAAGCTTTTTAGGATTATTGGTCATCAGCTTTACGTGAGCCAACCCCATCGCTTCTAGCATTAATACCGCGTCAGAAAAGTCACGTAAGTCATCAGCAAAGCCCAAATGATTATTTGCTTCATAGGTATTCATACCTTGTGATTGCAATACATAGGCGTCAATTTTATTGTATAAACCAATACCACGCCCTTCTTGGCGTAAATAAAGTAAAATACCACCTTGTTGATGCATCATTTCAATACATTCGTTGAGTTGTTCACCACAATCACACCGTGATGAATGAAATACATCACCGGTTAAACATTCAGAATGCATACGAATAAGCGGCACAGACTGCTCGCTATCAGCACGATTAAACACCAAAGCAACATGCTCTTGGCCATCTTTTAAATCGCTAAATGACACGATTTCTGCGGGTATATCACTGTTTTTGCCAACATTTAGCTGGACTCTAGCTCTTACTTGCGCCACGACAAATCCAAAATTAAAAAGTAATGCGATAATGCAAACGTGATAATATCACAAAAATAAACTGCATTGAAAATAATACAACACCGCAATGAGTAATAACTATATTGAGGCAGTTACTCGCAATTCAAGCATTGCCCTGCGCTAAATCGACAATTCCACCCCACCAAAAACAAAATTCTTACCCGATACTCTAAATCAATGACATAGTTGTACCTATTTGGTAGAATTTAATTAAACATAATAATAAGGAACATTATGAAAGCATCCTCTTTACTACTTTGTCTTGCCATCACCTATTCTGGTTATAGTCACGCCGATGAATCTATACATAGTCAATTTAAAATAGTTTACCAGCAATACCTTAATGCACAGCAACAAGGCAAAGGCGCAGAAGATAAAGCTGAACAAGCCTATTTGCTAGGTAAGCAAATCTATGGAGATAAATCAGATAACACTGCAAATTTAGCCATAAACTATGCTAATGAGCTTCATCAATACCCTGCAGAAAACAAACAAAAACGTTTTACCTTGTTTGAGCAGGCTTACACTATTTTAGCGGCTAATCATCCAACAAGTAGCATTGAACTCATCGATGCATTGCTTGGTATGGCAACCAATACTGATTCGGTAAATAGAGCCGACGCCCTATACAAACAAGTTATTGAAATCGCTGCAGTCCAAAAAGTCCCAAAATTAGTAGCAGATATGAAACTGGCTGCTGCACAAGGATTAGCGTATGGCTTTCAAGGGAAGAAATACAACCAAGCCAAACGTTACCTACTTGAGGCAGACGAGTTTTACAGCCAAAACTTACCTGAGAACTCAGTAGAGCGGATCAAAGCTGACTTTTTAGTTGCCGCTTTTGCAGAAGGTAAAAGACAATATTCTAAAGCGATTGAGCGTTTAAATCGAGTTGTAAGTGTATTTGATGATGCGCTTAGCTTCGATCATGAAACAGAGCTTAGCGCTCACTCTAAATTAGTTCACCTTTATGAAAAAACAGGTAAAAGTGACGAAGCGACCAAACATTGTTTAGCTATAGCTAAAATGGTGCCGTGGCAAGAAAACCAGCAACAAACCCCACTTTATCGTCAAGAACCTAACTACCCAGATAGTAAAGCAAGGTTTAGGCAAGATGGTTCAGTGCAAATGGAGTTTGACGTTAACACCGCTGGCTTTGTAAAAAATATCACCATCATTAAATCTGAAGGTGGTGAAGCATTTGAACAAGAAGCTATTAAAGCAATGGAAAAGTGGCGTTATGCCCCTAAGTTTGAAGACGGAAAAACAGTGGTTGCAAAAGCTCAAGTGCAGCTAGACTTTAAAATTGGCAGGTAAATACACGTAATTACTAATAACATCAGTGTTTGTAATACTGTTTATAAACACGTTTTAAGCCCAGCATGACTGGGCTATTTTTGTAAGGTATCTAGTATTTTGTCACTGGCATCCTCGATTAAATCAAGTACCTGTTCAAAACCATTTTCGCCACCATAATAAGGGTCGGGGATCTCATCAACGCAGGTTCCATAAGCTAAAAATAACGACAGCTTATACTGCAAATGCGCCGGACAAAGTGCAGTTAGATCAGCTAAATTGGCTTTATCTGCAGCGAGGATCAAATCAAAGTACTCAAAGTCATGAGCGTTAACTTGTCGTGAACGTATCCCCTCAAAGCTATAGCCACGTTTAAGTGCCGCCGCTTGCGAGCGTTTATCTGGAGGATTACCAATGTGGTAGCCTGCGGTACCTGCTGAGTCAATTTCAAACTGTGATCCACGCTGTAATGCTTTAGCCTTTAACACCGCCTCCGCAGTCGGTGAGCGGCAAATATTACCTAAACAAACGATCAGTATTTTTTTCATGATTAAATTTCATCCACTAGCATCAACATGCATTCATAAGATACCAATAAAATTAAAACCTGCATACCAAGGTTACTTCCAACCTTGTAACCAGCGCTGTTGATCTTTTAAATCATGCCAATTTATTTCCATCGAACGCTTTGACATCACCGCTTCAATAACACAGCTGATAACAACGCCCTCTTCATCAAACTCCATATCGGTAATCATAAAATGCTTTTCTTTATTGACGGGTGAAACGGCCGTCCATTTACTGTTTAATAGTTTTCTGTGGTTAATTTTATTCATATGATTCCTATCTAACATCATTAAGCATTGATCATCGTGATACGTAAACACCACCCACTGCGTTTACATTTAACTGAATGAAATGTGATTTTACAGCTAACTAATCACAGCTGCATAGAGGTATAAGTCTGGCTCGACCATCAAGTGGGTTGTCTATTTTCAGGTAGTATTTACCAAGCAGGGTTGGAATTTGCGGTGCTAGTAAGAGGAATTAAATAACCAGTTACATCAGATGACTCACTATGTATTACAAGGTAGAGGTAGGCTTTAATTTATCACTAAAGCCTATATAAGCTAATGCAATTATTAAAATTCGTAACTAATACTCACGCCACCATCAGCGCGTTTTTCATTACTGTTGCTGCCTTCACCGTAGCCTAATTCAAAACGAACGCGCCAACCGCCTTCATTTAAACCACTAAAAAGGTAACTATAACTCACGCCTACACCGTTAGTCGTTTCTGTATCAAACATACCTGATAGTGCACAGCCAAAAATATTACCAAATGTCTCACCAATGTCTTTATCATCAGTATCCGAACACTCACGACCATCATCTTGTGCACCAATGGCGCCAACAACTAAGCCTAAAGCATGCTTTTTATCGCTCGTTAGCGCATGTTCAAACCCGACAGAAAAACCATCATCTAAGCCTATTTTATAGTTAGCATACCAGCGCTGTGTACCTTGTGCTGCTGATAATGATACCTCTGGTATAACAAAGTAAGGGTAGCCGCCACCGATTGAAAAATTAACATCGTTTGCATTAGATGAAAAAGTACAAATCGTTAGCAAAGCACCTAGGCAAAGCTTGTTTAATGTCATTAAAGTTCCTTTTAAGTTTTTTATTATAAAGCGAACGCTACTTTACACATTTTAGAAACAAAAAGGCAACTAAAATTGCTTCAAAATAACATCATCATAATCATCAACGTTTAACGTCACATTAAACTTAGCCGCCACATTATCAAGCTCAGCTTGCTTGATAGCTAATTCATCCATGGTGATAGTGTTATCGTCTAGTTGCCATAATAACCGCGAGCCCGCATAACTATAATGAATTGCTAACAATGCCTGAGGATTTCCCTCTCGCCCCGCCGCTTTTAATTTTGCCATTTTACGGGTGATTTTATTCAATGCTTGTTTGAGATCCCACACATACACCACTTCGGTCATATAATCATGGGTGCGGTATTTATTCAGCGCCCAGCCAATTGTTAGGCTAGTAATAACTACACCTATTAAATTCCAATGAAAATGACTGCCACTTTCATCAGGGAATAACGCGATTAGTAGTTGTGAGATTGCTAAACTGCCAATAGCCAACGCCAAGCCGCAGCCGATAATAACGCGGTTTAAATGCTTACGATAACGAGCTTTATCAATTTGAATAAGTTGCATAACTGCCTAATAAAATAAAAACCAAAATTCACGGCCGCCATTGTAACCAATGCCCATAAGCAAACACGAAACTTTTTAAAAATATTTCACCCCTTTTTAATCTAGCGCACGTTTTAGTGATGAATACCACTTAACTTATCGAGGATTTGCTTATGCAAACAGTAGCTTTACCACACACTAATCATGCTTTAAAAACATCAGCGGCCATTGTTGGTGGTGCAGCCATGACCTTTGCGGCATTTGCATTTATGCAGTACTTAATTAGTGGCGAGCAACGCGCGCCAAGCTTTATTGATGACGGCATCATTGTAGAAATATTCCAAGCGCCAGAAGATTCTAAAGTGCAGCACAAGCAAACCTTGCCGCCGCCACCTAAAATGCAAACGCCGCCTAAAGTGCCGCCGCGTACACCGCCAAGTACTGATACTAATATAGTAACAACCGCAATAACGCCAGATATAAGTATTGATAAAATAGGTGGCGATATAAAAGCTAACTTACAGCGACCAACCGGTGATGCGACCCCCATAGTACGTATAAATCCTAAATACCCGCCCATTGCCGCACGAGAAGGCATTGAAGGCTGGGTACAATTAAGCTTTAATGTATCTCAAACCGGTGAAGTAATAGATGCACAAGTAACAAACGCAGAACCAAAACGCATTTTCGACCGTGAAGCACTACGGGCAATAAAACGCTGGAAATACCGCCCAAAAGTGATTGATGGCGTAGCACAAATGCAAACGGGGCAAAGTGTACAACTTGATTTTAAGTTAGACCAAACCCAGTAGCGCGAATACATACAAATAAGGGTGCCTATGCTTACAAGCTTAAAATCATGGTTTATTAGTCAGCCAAGTGACGATCACTTAGCTGACTACGCAAAAAGTGGCGACACCCGCCACTTAACCAAGCTCGTCACCATGTTCGGTAACGACTTATATCATTATTTAGTGACGCAAAGTAATGAGCAACTCGCCTTTGATATCAGCCAACAAACGTGGTTAAAAGTGATGGAAAAACGCCATTATTATCAACCGCAAGACAACCCGAAAGCCTGGTTGTTCCGCCTTGCCCGTAATGCGTTAATCGATGAGTTTCGCAAACAACAGCGTTTTGTAGAATTAGCAGACGATACTGCAATTGCAGCACCTAATACTCAGCAAAGCTTTGATTACGAAGCCTTTAACCGCGCTTTAATGCAGCTGAGCTTTGTACAACGCGAAGCGCTCAGCTTACAGCAAGAAGGCTTTTCGCTTGAAGACATACAACAGATCACCCAAAGCAATCATGAAACCGTAAAAACGCGGCTACGTTATGCAAAACAAAACTTAAAAACATTATTAGGAGCCTACCATGAACAAGCATAACGAACAGTTTGAGCAACAACTTGAACAGCATTTTAGTGAACGTAAAAAACGCCACACACTGACGCCAGAACAACAGGCATTATTTACGCAAATGCCGAATCAAAAAGCTAATAAAAAGCCGACTCGATTTTTATTACCCCTGCAAATGACCGGCCTCGCCTGTGCTCTAGTAGTACTGGGCTTTACCATTTTTAACACCACAGATAACAACACAGAACAACAACACACACTTAACAACACCTTTGCCGTACAGCAAAGCAGTTACCACTTTATAGAAGTACACCAAGTAGATAATGCGGGCAGTTATTCAAGTGAAATAACCCGCCAAAAACAACAACTCGATGACAAACTCGCCGCCGACCTGCGCCTACACCAACAACGCTACATTGAATACGGGCAATTGGTAAAAGTGGATAACGACTGGTACATCGCCAGCTGCCACAGCGAAGTACTCATTCAAATAAAAGACTCGCTATTGAATAACTTAAAAACCAAACACGCTATAGAGAGCAATATAATGAAAGGCGACATGCTCGCCATGGCCCACAACAGCCAAGGCCAGATCATAGCGCTTAAACATGCGGGAGATGGGGTAAAGATGTGTAGGGGGTGATTTTTACCACAACAATAAGCAGTAAATATAAATTTAGAGTCTGAAGTCAAGATTTCCATTTCGCCCACGCTATATGTGCTTGCCGTAAACTACTTAGCTGCCACATAAACAGACTAAGTAAACGAATTTGTTCTTGATTTAGATTCGTCATCACATATAGCAAAGAATACAAGTCCCTATTGGAAGAGTTAAGGCTCATATGTGTTGGGTTTAACTAAAGAAATAGAACTGGGTGTCAACATTAGAGTATGTTATAACACTGTAAATACAGTTACAAATTCAAAGCTATAATGGAATTATATGATTGCTGGAATATTCATAAGAAACATTAAATGTTACAAAGGCATAAACTTCATACCACTCACTAATGACTTAAGTGAAAAAATGTCTGTAATGCTGGGTGGAAATGGCGCCGGAAAGTCAACTATATTAGAAGCAATAAACAACATATTAAACGCTATCGATGGAAAACAGTGGGAAATAACTGTTAACGAGAAAAAAGATAGAGCTTTGATTTGTCCAGTTTTTCTTATTGAAAAAGAAAAATTGTCTCACGATAAAAGATTAACAACAATATCAAATAAATTTTGGAATGACGATTTCAGCTCATTGTTTTCACATGGCTCATATGTAAAAGATTTTGTAGACTGGAGAAATAACTTAAAAAAAACGGTTACCCAAGATAAGCATTTACTTATAGCTATTGGAAAAAACAGTAAAAATGACGTACTTCTGACTTCAACTTTTCATCAAAAATTTGCAGACCTAAAAGTATTAGGGATGTCGCGCCAATATTTTCAAGATCTTTTTCATGAGGTTGTTAACCTTTATTCATACGTCTACATACCTATTGAGAATAAAATTACTGACGTTTTATCTCTTCAAGCCTCTGAGATGCAGGGGTTAATGGACAAAAGTGTTAGTGATGAGATTAAAGTTTTACTAGAAAAAAACCATATCGATGCAGGTCAAAATAACAAGAAAAGTTTAATGGATTTAATTAATACCAATTTATCCGACTATATTGATGATATAAATGAGAGATTGAGCGAAGGTTACAACTTTCGCCCTAAAGGCTCAAAGAAAAAGATTTGGTCTAGTGACATATTAAAGCTAGTTATTCAAGAGTACTTCAACATAAGACCTCTGTCTAAAGACGGGAAGTCATTATCTAGCTTGAGCTCTGGTCAACAACGATTAGCTCTAATTGATGTGGCCACAACCTTGCTGTCATCTGGAGTAGAAAAAAGTAAAGATATAATAGTTGCAATAGACGAACCTGAAAGTTCATTAGAGTCAGCTCAAAGATATAAACAATTTTCTAGACTAGTTGAATTATCAGAAATGTATGGTCACCAAATTATGCTAACCACTCACTGGTACGGACTTTTAGTTAAACCAACTCAAGGTAGCTTAATTCACATAGAAAATAAATTGGAGCTTCCTGACGTTCGAACCTATTCATTGCAGCGCTTATTTGATATGAGAAGACACTTCCCACAAAACATTGAGATGAAAAGCTATTTTGATTTCATGAGTTCTATGCTTTCTATCTTAAAAAACTCAGATGAAAAATGGCTGATATGCGAAGGAAGTGATGATGCAAGTTATCTGCAAGCATACTTGAAAAATCGAGTTAACAACCTAAATATCGTTCCATTTAATGGCTGTGGAAATATTAAGAAACTATTTGATTTATTATCAGTGCCCTTTAGTGACACACAAGAGCAAAATGAAATAAAAGGTAAAGTTTTGTGCCTAATAGACACTGACACGAAGAATTTAATAACTATCCAAGGATACAAACCTAGTAGATTTGGCAACAAACTAGCATTTAACCGTATTTTATTTGACCGTGATAATAATAAAACAAAGCTAAATAGTGTTGCAAATACAGATGGAACAAACACTGAAATCGAAGACGTCATAGAAGCAAAAGCTGCCGCAAAAAGCGTCCTAGATTTGGCTGTGAAATTAGAAAAGTCTGGAGATAATCAGCTTATACTTTTATTAGATCACTTTAAAATTGACAATAATGCTCAATATGCAAATTTAAGTAAATGCTCAGGAGTATTCAAACCTAAAAACTTAGAAGGTCATGAAGGAAAACCTCAACTTGTAGAGATAATTAATAAAGAAGAAAATAAAGCACAATTATCTGTTATATTTAAAAAATATATGGATCCTGATTTACCAACAGATTTTGGCTGGCTAAATGATATAGAGAATTTTTTCAAATAAATTATATTATTTCCCCCTCTGCGGGATCAGGTCTTGCATCTTACCAAGAACAAACTCAAATCTCACGTTTAACACCCTTCCCCCGCAGGGCAAACGGGTTTAAATCATACAGATTTAAACCCGACTTTTAATACTTTCATCATATAGTCATTGTCCCAACCAGCCTTTAAACGTTTATTCTTAACTCCAACTTTTACACTTCGTTCGTTTTTTAACAGGTTTAGTGCGATTTTATTCATTAACGCTAAATTCTCTCCTGCATAACCACTGCGAAGGCGGTTATAATCTTCGTTGAAACTGACATCTAACTGCCAATGAAGTTTGTTCTCTATATGCCAGTGACATCTAATTGCATTCGCTATAAATTTTGCAGCCTTATCTTTGTGGCTTATAATGTAGTAACGACATTCATTCGTCTCTTCTTTACCTGTTAACTGGCGAGTTGAATGAACAACGGCTATCGCATTAACTGATTTCCATTGCGGATGCCGCTTGATTAACCAACCTATATCACTGATTAACCATGTTTTTCGTTGTTCAATACGACCATGTTCACCGTCGACAGATTTAAATACACTATGTTCAATACCTGTAAAGTCATTTTTTAGATGTATATCTAGGAATAGCTTTATATCATCGTAAAACTCGCCTTGATTACCTTTTAGAGCAAAAACAAAATTTGCTTTTTCTTCGGTTATCAACTCGCCAATCGCATGTTGACAGCCCATTGCATCCGTTGTGATTGTCGCGCCTTCAATATCAAGTAATTTTATTAATGCGGGTATAGCGGTGATTTCATTCGATTTGTCAGACACCTTAACTTGGCCAAAACACAGGTTATTTTTAACTGACCACGCGCTTACCAAATGAATTGCTGGATTACCTTTTGCCCTGTCTAAAGTACCGCGCATCACTTTGCCATCAAGGGCCACAATGTCATCACTTAAATTGCCTAGTTGTGTAACACATAAAGTAAAGGCGTCGGCGAATTCAGTCGGTTTTATCCTATTTAAAACATCCTGAAAAGTGTCATGGCTGGGAATGCCATGTGGGAGGTCTAAAAATGTTTCAAACCAAGTCAGTTTGGATTTACCATATTCTTCAATGGCACTGAAATCATCGCAGCCACAGATTATGGCACAAATGGATATAGTAAGGATATTTGTTAAAGAATGACGTTTACATCTATCTATTCGAGGATCAGAAGCAGAGATAAATGACTGGCTAATAGTGGTTTCAATCATGGTAAATTAGACACAAAACCGACTATAAACCATGATCAAAATAGATCGTCAAATAATCGGCATAAAATCGCAAAATTGATTAAATAAACTCCAAACTGGTTAATTTAAAACCGTTTACCCTACCTTCCCCCGTCATCACGCCCTGAAAATAAGTAATTGATGAGTAATACCGCGCACGGCAGGATTTTGTTCCCGACAAATCCTAAGTACCTACATTTATGTAGGCAATGCGCGATAAGCCGTGACTCCGCCATGGGTGAAAAGTGTAGCTTTGAACGAGAGGCCACGGATGGCCGAACTGGGGGCGTACATGGATGTGAAAGTCGGCGAATACACGGCGTTTACGTTCACATCAATTACGCATTGAAGGATTAAGCGTGATGCTCGGGGCGCCGAGGGGTTCCAAGGGGCGACCGGCGGCAGCCGCCCCTTGGTTGCTGCCAGCAATCTGGCAAAAAACATTGAATAAGGTTTCTTTAAACAGTTAGCGAGTTTGAAAGCGACAAGTTAGCAAGCAATGACCAAAAGTTACACGCGCCAGCAAGCTCAGCGCCTACGGTGGTTAACCCTTACATTGGAGTTAAACCCTTCGTGGCTGAAGCCATCTCCTACAACCAATATTTAAGCTCTGTGCAGCGAAGCGCCTCAGTGCTCTCGGTGGTGAACTTATCACTGGTGTTAAACCCTTCGTGGCTAAAGCCATCTCCTACATCCACTATTTAACCTCTGTGTAGCGAAGCGCCTCTGTGCTCTCGGTGGTGATATTCACTTTCTCGCCCTAAAGGGCGACCTACAATTTAAACGCCCCCATTGGTTTTATCGTTGCACTTTAGCCAACCAAACCTCGCGCGCCAGCAAGCTTAGCGCCTACGGTGGTTAACTTATCACTGCTGTTAAACCCTTCGTGGCTAAAGCCATCTCCTACAACCAATATTTAAGCTCTGTGTAGCGAAGCGCCTCTGTGCTTTCGGTGGTGAAATTCACTTTTCACCCTAAAGGGCGACCTAAAATTTAAACGCCCCCATTGGTTTTATCGTTGCACTTTAGTTTCACTTTAGCCAACCAAACCACGCGCGCCAGCAAGCTTAGCGCCTACGGTGGTGAACTTATCACTGCTGTTAAACCCTTCGTGGCTAAAGCCATCTCCTACTTCCAATATTTAACTTCTGTGTAGCGAAGCCCCTCTGTGCTCTCGGTGGTGATATTCACTTTTTCGCCCTAAAGGACGACCTACAATATAAAGTGGCTAGGTTCTAGGAAGTGACTAGGTACTAGGATTGTGCCGTAGCTCGTCGCCCGCCGCACGAAGCCATCATTTTTTATTCGTAGCTTAAGCTATCTCCTACGACGAAACTTGAAACAGCAATAACTCGACTTTTATCCCGCTTTTTCTACTAATAGTCGCACTTTAGTAAATGTTAATAACAATTAAACTATTAACACGCTACTCTATTTACATCGTGTTTAAAAAATTGGAGTCATCATGAAGACGTCTTTTTACACCAGTTTAGCTATTGCTATGGTCAGTTTATCTACCTTGCAGGCGTGTGTGCAGCAAGCGGAACAAGAAATCTCTGTCGCTAAAAGCGCTGATAAGTATCAGCTTGAATTAGTTGCTCAAGGGGTAAATATTCCTTGGGGAATGGCGTGGCTTAACGAGCAAGATTTATTAGTAACAGACCGCGCTGGTGAGCTTAGGCTAATTCGTAATGGCAAACTGCTAGAACAAAAAATTGCAGGGCTGCCTAACATGCATGCGGAAGGTCAAGGCGGCTTATTAGATATCGAGCTTGATCCTAACTTTAAAGACAATGGCTGGATCTACTTTTCTTACTCAGGTTATGAAGGCGATGAAGAAGGCTACAATACATCCATTATGCGTGCGCGCTTAAAAGATATGGCACTAGTCGACTCGCAGCTGCTGTTCGACGGCACGCCAAACACCACAACCAGCAAACATTACGGCTCGCGTATTGAATTTGATAAAGACGGTTACTTGTACTTTTCGATTGGTGATCGCGGCGCGCGTGATGTTCACCCACAAAGCTTAGAGTATGATGCAGGAAAAATTCACCGCATTAATGCTGATGGCACAATCCCTAAGTCAAACCCGTTTGTTAATCAGCCAAACGCACGAAAGAGTATATACTCTTATGGCCACAGAAACCCACAAGGCATGGCTATGCATCCAGAAACGGGGGCAATTTGGAGTCATGAACATGGCCCTCGCGGCGGTGATGAAATCAATATTATTAAAGCAGGCGCTAACTACGGTTGGCCAGAAGTAACTCACGGCATTAATTACATTGGTACCAAAATTACTGATGAAACAAGCCGCGAAGGTATGCAACAACCCGATTGGGTGTGGGTGCCCTCTATCGCGCCTTCTGGGATGGAGTTTGTTACAAGTAGCAAATACCCGCAGTGGCAAGGTCATGTGCTTGTTGGCGCTATGAAGTTTGCACACTTAGTATTGGTTGAACTTGATGGTAATAAAGTAACGGGTCACAGCAAGCTATTTGAAGGTGCTGGCCGCGTGCGCAGTATTGCAACCCACCCTAATGGCGATTTATATCTGGGTATTGATGGTATGGGAATTTACCGCATCGTGCCTGATGGTAAAATCTAACGCGTAATACAAGCAATGTGATGAAGCCCTCTAAATTGAGGGCTTTTTGCATTTTTAGGTGGTTTGGGTGTATTACTGCGGCCCTGTACCGCCATCAACTTGACTGCCTAAGCTATTGGCATTGTCTAAACTGTATGGGTATAACTGAATATCGTTAAAGATGTTAGCCCCATTGTCGCGATATTGATCGGTTGCTGACACACCAGTATACACATTTCCTGACGCGCTAAAGTAGCCTGAGCCTTGGTTCCAATGTGGTTTTGCACTGTTTTCAAAGTAATTGTTTTCTACTAATACTTCAGCGCCATTACCTGCACTAATTGCAAAATAAGTAATGTTTTTCCAATAGTTATTAAACATATGAACGCGTGAATTGTAGCCGTCTACTTTAGGGTTGCGCCCTGCCGCTGTATCCCAAAAGTTATGATGTGCCGTTATTTGGGAGTTTTTGAATAAATGCGTATACCAATGCTGGTTAGCACACACTTGCGTATTATAACCATAAAAGCGGTTCCAGCTTAAAGTGACATTTTGGCTATTGCCAATATCAATATAACCGTCACTAATTTTATTAAACGCCATATGATCAATCCAGATGTGGCTACTGTCATCAACAGAAATAGCATCACCGGCTTCAACTAATGCAGGGTTAATATCTTCAAGTAAAATATTACGTATGATGATATTACGATCATTACTGATCACTAAGCTTGTGCCGATGATTTTTGAGTTTTTCCCTAATCCTTCAAGGGTTTTATTTGAGCGAACACGAAGACGAGAGTCATTACGTGTAACGTTAACCGTGTTGTTGGAGCTGCTACCTAATTCACTACAACTTTGGTTACCAACCGGTAAGCGATACCAGGTTTTACCGTAATCGCCCCATGTGCCACAATCGAGTGGACATGCTGCAACAGTTCGGTTTGCCGTATGGCAGTTAATCGTTGTATTGTTAGGAACTTGAATAACCGCAGTTGATATTGAGTTTAATGCGGCTGTTAACGCACTGCAGCTAGTTACAATAGTAGGAGATACATTACCGCCGCCGGTTGTAGTTGCAAGGCCATCATTACCTGGTTGTGCTGCAAAACCAATTAAACCAGCTGTTGTTTGACCGCCACCACTACTGCTACCACAACTACCTGAAACAGGGTTGATATACCAGCGCTGTGAACTGCCACCCGCATCATCATTTTGATACACATTGGCACCGTTTTGCGAACCCGCCACAGTTAATGACTTTTGCGTAAGTTTATTAACAATATTAAAGCCACCCGATGAAGACACCTTCAGCTGCCAGCGCTGATTATCACCTTGCCAATCGTCATACACCACAATATTAGCGCCATTAGACTGTGACGAATTGAGTACATCAAGTACTTGGTTATTATGTTGCGAACGAATAGTCCAGTAACCATCACTGCCTTTAGTGAAAGCAAACTTCTGGTTTGCACCACCCCAATATTGATAGCTAATTACATCCGGTGCGCCACTAGTATCAGACGTATTTACATCTAATGCCAAGCTAGAGCCACGGTTAATTACAGAGTAAATCCCACCTGAGGTGGGCATAGTTGTACAATTTTCTGCCAATGTAGCAAAGCTACAAGTAGATAACAGAAGTAAAAACAAAGTCTTTTGCCGTTGTATCAGTGTTGTCATAACGCTCATTCTTTTGCTCCAATTTATGCCATTCCTTGAATGGTGTTTTGTAAAATGCGAATCCTGCACTTAAGTACAAACGGTTAATAATTATCGTTTGCGCACTTATATTAGGATCATTTATATTACAAATAAAGTTAATTGTTAAATAAAAGTAAATTAACGTCATTGTCGATGTGAGCTTTTTAAAGCTTAAGAGCTAAATTAGTATTGAAATTCGCTAATTTAGGGTGTAAATATAATATATCAGCGACTTATACCGTTTTATTATTGTGTAATAGTATGATAAGTCTTTAGCGAGGTACGACTACACTAAAAACAAATCAAAAAGTCGTTTTTTTACAATTCTTTTTATTTATCCGTCAATAAACTAGCTAGTAGTTATTTATCGATTTGGAACTATTATGAAAAGAGCGAATTACTTTAATATCGAACCCGAGTTAATGACCTACTTGATTGATCAAGAAGTACTGATCAAACAGAAAGTCGAGGCTACCTTTGGAGTGACAATTTGGGAGCTGCTAAAACTAAGAGCATCACAGTTAAACCAATGTGCATATTGTTTAGCCATGCATAGCAAACAAGCACTGGAGTATGGCGAGAGCATTAACCGCATTATTGCCCTCAATGCGTGGCAAGACACGCCACTTTATAACGATAAAGAACGTGCTGCATTAGCGCTTTGCGAGAAGTTGACTTTGTCACAGAACATTGATGATGACTTTTACCAAACACTTTCAGCATTATTTGATCAATCAAGTTTAGTTACCCTCACCGTAGCAATTAATGCTATAAATAGCTGGAATCGTATGGTGAAAATGTTTAAACCGACAGTCGAGTTTAATGAACGATAAACTATTTACAGCCCAACGGGCGATATCGCTGATTATGTACAAGCAGTTTGGTTTGCAAGCGCCCAATCTTCAGGGGAGAGTTGGCTCCCCTGCGATGGCGCAAAAGGCGTTATATTTTTGCTATCTGGGCGTCTTAATTTAGCTGGAAAACCATTAAATTCCCCTATTTCATGCAAACCATATCAACACAGTCAGCAAAAATAACGTTTACTGCTGACTCCGTTTTTTGTGGGATCCGGTTTAAACCCACTGGACTTGCCCATTTACAAAAGGTAAATCATTCGCTTGTGGCGCCTGCAACCTTAACAGGTTTAGCACAGGCGCTTGACCAATATGCTAACTTAGATTCGTTTATTGATTTGTTGTCAGCGCACCTCAATGCACCAAAAATACACCATTAGGCTATTGAGCACACACAAAAACTGATCCATAAAATAATCAATCTTACCCCACTAAGTACTGCTTACGAGCACACTCCTAAAGGTAAGCGGCAATTAGAGTGCTACGTTAAAAACACCTGTGGCATCACTGCCAAACACCTAGCACGTATTTACAGAGTCAGGCAAGCCAGACAACTTATAAAAGCAAACCCACAGCTAAGCTTGGCACAACTCGCCCTTGAGTGCGGGTTTTCCGATCAATCTCACCTAAACAATGAGTTCAACGCTATTTTACAAATACCCCCTGCCAAATATAAAAAGTTAATCCATCAATAGCTGCTGTTCTATTGCTGCACTATAAACTAAAAAGCCTGCATATTTGCAGGCTTTTCGCTGACTAGCTAACTTTACTCTCGCAAGCTCGCTAACTCTTTACAACACAATAATGCTCGTAACTAGGTAAGCTACAAACGTTAAGCCACCCGCGAATAATGCATACGGCATTTGTGTTTTAACGTGAGTAAGCAAGTCACAGCCGGAGGCAATAGCTGACACCGCACTGGTATCTGATATTGGCGAGCAATGGTCGCCAAATACGCCGCCACCTAAAATTGCCGCAATCACTAATGACGGTGGTAGGCCGAGCGCTTGAATTAATGGCACACCAATCGGGATAAGTATTGCAAATGTACCCCATGAGGTGCCTGTTGTGAAAGAGATCACCGCACCGGTTACAAACAACACTGGTACGACTAAGTAAATAGGTAAGTAATCACCCACTAAGCCCGCAACAAAAGTGCCAGTACCTAAATCTTTTAAACTGGCGCCGAGAGTCAATGATAGTAATACAATCGCGACTAAGGGTAATAACTCACCCATGCCTTTAAAGCCAATATCAACCAGTTTATGGTGAGTAAATTGACGAGAGCTTACCATTAATAAGTAGGCGACAACGCAAGCTAAAATAGTTGCATACAATACCGACTTAGAGCCACTGCCGCTGGCAATATCACCATTACCTGACCAATACATAAAGCCGACCATACTACCAATTAATGTAATTAGTGGTACTAACATGTAACGTGCTTTAGTCCCTTTGACTTCTTCTTGCAGCTCAGTTTTTTGATATTCCACTTGCTCTTCAGCCTTTTTAAGCGGGCCGTGCACTTTATCAAACGAGATTGTGTAAAACACAATGAGTAAGGTGATGATGGCGTAAAAGTTATAGCCTATGCTGCCCCATAACACCGAGACTGCCGACTCTGACAGTTCATAATTACCAAGCAAGCCAAGTATGTATGCCCCCCAACCATTAAGTAAAATCAAAATACACACAGGAGCACTGGTACTATCAATAATGTATGCTAAGCGAGCACGGCTCATTTTAAATTTATCGAATAAACCCCGCGATAAAATACCCGCAGTCAGTACACTTAAGTTAGATTCTATAAACACCGCAATACCTGAAAACATGGTTAAATAACCCACTTGGCGTTTACTCTTTGCCACACCTTTGTTCATCAACACATTTACTGTTGCAGCCACACCGCCCGATTCGCGTATGTAAGCAAGTAATGCACCGATTAAGATACTAAAAATTAGGATACGACTATTACCTGGCGAACTTGCTACGCTCACCACGCGCTCTATGGTATTTATAAATGTATTAAAAAGTGTATTACCGTTACCTTGCAAGGCCAGCAAAAACTCTGAAGAAGCAACAGCAACGAGTAGCGCCATAATGACTTCTTTGCGCCAAAATACGATCAAAATCGCAATTAGTGGCGGTAAAATTGAATACCAAGACATACTGTAACCTTTTTTGTGGTGAGTCTAAGACTCACTCTAATTATTATCAGGCCTTTGTTATAAAGGCTGGAACAAACTCATTAGCTTAATCTGTTCGTCAATAAACACAACTTAAATCGATTAGCGATAAGCTGAACACTGCCATTTAGATCAATGCTTATTTAATATTGCTTCATAAATTAGCGAAACAATTGAGCCATATTTACCGGTTTCAAACTTTCTCCCCATAAATTCATAATCTGTTTCATTCCCTTCAATCGGGGTATGGCGAGCATTGGTAAGCAAAATTATCGCCAAGTCATAAGCGGGATCAATCACAGTAACCGTGCCCGTCCAGCCAGTGTGACCATACGCTTGTGGGCTCGCGTACGGGCCAAAATGCCATTGTAAAGCACCGTTACCGGCACGACGCCAACCTAAACCATAGCTTTCATCGCTGGCTTGCGGGGCAATGAATTGCTCTAATACTTGCGGGGTAAATATTTGCTTATCACCATAGCCACCGCGATTCAGCAATAACTGCGCAAGCACAGCTAAGTCTTGACCTGTACTAAAAAGTCCTGCGTGACCTGCGACCCCACCTAAGGAATAAAATGCTTTTTCGTCATGTACTTGTCCTTGTAAAACGTCGGTACGAACATTATCAAAGCTGATCCGTCCGTCACGAGTGTTTCCCATTAACTCAGTGGCAGCTATTTGGTTTTTTATAAAGCCCTTTTGCAATGGATTATAAACGGTGTGGGTTAAACCAAGCGGTTGATAAACTTGCCCTTCAACATAATTATCCAGCGACTGCCCGGAAAGTCGCTCCACTAATACACCGAGTAACATGTAATCAATATCTGAATATAAATGTTTAACGCTACGACCCGCAACAAATGGCACGCCTGTCAGTAATAAGTTTTTAGTACGTAAGCTATTTTGTGAAAAGAATCGCTCACCAAACTTATTATCTTTACGATGAAAATCAACTACCGCTGGATAACCTGCACTGTGGGTCAGTAAATCTTTGACTAACCGCTGCTCACGGCCCGCCCCACGAAACTCAGGTAAGTAATAAAATAGCGGTTTTTCTACATCAACTTTACCTTCACTGGCTAATTTCATTAACGCTAAATTTGTGGCAAACATTTTTGAATTAGAGGCAATATCAAATAATGTATCGCTTTTCATCTGCTGTGGCTGCTCTAATAATGAGCCATCAGCAAGGTATTTTTTAGCATCTCCATAGTGGCTTAATTTAATTAACTTACCATCTTTGATCACTGCCAGTACGGCACCGGGAAATCCTGCCGCGACTTCTTCGTTGATCAATTTATCCACGTTATTAAACTGCACTGACTTTACGGGCTTAGTTACTAAAGTTGGATAAGGAAAACGTAATGTTAAACTTGCCCCTTCGGGCTGCACATTTTCAACCTTGAACGTATTTGTGCCGTTGTGGGTCCGTTTAGATAAGCTATATTTGTAGCTATTATTGGCCATAAGTGGCTGAGCAATATTTATTTTTTCACCATTGATAAAAATATCCGCGCTCGTTGCGGTGTTATTTTCAAGGATAATTTCGCCTCGGCCTTTATAAGCTTTAAATGTACCACGGTCATTAACCAGTGCCCGAGAACTTGGATTAGGATTTGGTACCTGCAACACAACCTGCGCATTTGCTAAAGGCTTAATAATCGGTTCTGGGGCAAGTTGCTGTTGTTGATATTGCAACATTAACTTAGCTGCTTTTTTCGGAAAGTACTTCTGCATCAAAGCAAACAATACCGCAGCGCTGCGTGCATCTGCATTACCGCTTACATGCCAAGGTAAAAAGTGCATTTGAAAGGCACTTAATGTATCAAGGGTTTGTGGATCAAGTTGATTAGTCACGTGTACATCATAACCATAACCACGTAACGCTTTTTGCATTAAACTAATGGATGGTTTAACTAAACTAAATTGCTGCCAATATTTATCAACCGTGTCACTGTCATACCATGCACCAATACCAGCTTGGTACAATTGATACCATGGAAAGCGCGGACCTGGATCGTTTTTTCGTGTAGGCGCTATATCGGAGTGCCCTACAACTTGAGTTGGGCCAATATCAGGGTTACGGGCTAAAATACCTTTACTGAGCTCAATCAATAACGCTATTTGTTTAGCGTCAAAATCGGGGAAAATACACAGTTTTGAGGCGTCATTTTCCATTTGCTCATCAGGTTTAACTTCGGGATAGTGACAGCTTGGTACGTTAACAATTTCGATACCAATTGATTGATCATTTAAATCTTCACGGCCTTGCCAAAAGCTTGTCCCGGCATGCCACGCCCTATCATGTTCATCAACTAGTTGAATTACTTTTAATTCATCCTCAGGGTAGCTAGGATCATTTAACTCTGGTAATAAATAATGAGCACTTAAACCACCTTCATCGACTAAAGCACGCATCGATTTTTCAAAATCAATAGCGGTGTAATGCATGACTAAAAACTTAACACGATGACTGTAATTGGCAGATTGTGTAAACTCGTAAGGTGTTGAAGCGCAACTAGTCAAAAGTGCGGCAGTTGTAACTAAACAAAGTTTTTTAAACCAAGATAAAAACGTCATAGCCTTCTCATTGCTGATCAAAGTAAATAAGCGCAATCCCAAAACCACGATTAGCGGTATGTGCTTTTAGTAAACAATACATTAAATAAACCCAGTTCTCATATTGTTATTATAGTTTGGACAACTCAATTTGAGTTGTATAAACCAAACCCTATCACAGTAAAATGATTTGTAAATAATTTATTTCAACAAGTAAATTAAATAAAGATATTTTATCTCACCATAAAAACAGTGCCCGAGCGACTAGCAAATAAATCTGTTAGTTCGCGCTATTGGTGTTGTAAAATTAGATAATTAAAACTATATTATTCCAATTATTCTTAAACAATATTCCAAAACTTAATTGCGGCTATTGGGAATAATTTATTTTTTGTACGCACAGGAACAAGAGTAAAAACTAAGATGGTTACATTTGAACCTAGAATAAGTACAAATTTATTTCGATTAATGCTATAAATACGCCAAATATAAAAATAAGCGGGTAGTATGTCTACATTTGTAAAAATTAAAGCCTTACGTCAGTCCCTATCGAGCAGCGAAGCTAAGCTAGCCGACTTCACATTGAACTCAGCTAATGCTATTCGTAATCTTTCGTCTGTAGAGCTGGCTAAAGTTGTCGGCGTGAGCCAGTCAAGCGTTGTAAAATTTTCGCAAAAACTGGGCTACAAAGGCTTTCCAGCATTTAAGCTGGCTGTCATTGATGCACTCAATGATGAAACATCAGAACCAAAACTGCATGGTAAAATCACCTTAAGTGATTCACTAGAGCAAATAGCAGAAAAGCTACTCAGTAGTAAACTTGCTGTGCTTACTGAAACAAAAAACCTCAATGAAGCGCTAGCCATTGAACAGGCTGTTAGCTTGTTAAAATCAGCTAAGCGAATTTTAATTTGTGGTTTAGGGGGCTCTGCCCTGGTGGCTAAAGACTTCTCTTATAAGCTGCAAAAGTTAGGTATGCCAGCAATAGCTGAACCTGATGGTCATGCGCAGCTCGCCTATGTATCAACCTTTGCAAAAGGCGACTTAGTTATTGCGATCAGTGAATCGGGTGTTACCAGAGAAATTGCTGAAGTGGTAAAGCAGGCTAAGAAGAACGACAGTTACGTGATCTCTGTCACTAAATTTGGTAGTAATCCTGTTGCTGATCAAGCCAATGTTAGGCTTTACTCTGTGGCAGAAGAAGAGTCAGTCCGTTTATCATCGATACTTGCCCGTACTGCGCAAGACTTTGTTATTGATATTCTATTTATCGCTTTAACGCAATCGAGTCGTCAAGGTCGTAAATTACTAGAGCATTCAAATGACGTTGTTGGTGAATTTAGAAATCACTAACCAACGACATCCTAAAGAATTAAGGCCACTATTGTGGCCTTTCTTATTATAAAAACCACTTTAACAACAGCCGTGCAATAATAACCTATCTCTCGTTTGCTAATTTATAAATTATTTCTTTATTCCATGCCAACCAAAATTTTTTAGTTCATAAACAATAATTATTATTGTAACTCCAACAGTATTGTTCCAACTCAATAAAAAATCCTCCTTCTTTAGAATGAAAAACACAAAAACATGTTATTTCAATACATTAAATATGAGTAACTGCGCTAAAAATCGCGAAAACACTCCCCCAGCCTTACGCTTATATTGACAAAAAATATAACGAAACCAGTTTTTATATATTTTATTTATAGATACAACAAAAATAAGGAAGAGTTTATTCTTGACCATTAATGGCAACGCATGTTTAATGGAATAGCAACAATTGATCAAAGTTTATAACTCTGTTTGGGGAATCAACAAAGTTCAGAGCTATAAGTTAATTATAATAAGGACGGGGAAAACAATGAAAAAACATGTACCAACCTTCACTATAAGCTCGTTAGCGCAGGCCACACATCGCGCTCTGCGAGTGCCAAAAACTGCAATAACCACCGCTATAATAGCTGCCTCGCTAGCAAGTGCTCCTGCATTCGCGAATTTAAACGGTAGCATTAAAGGTAAGGTAAAAACCGAGCAAGCAAACCAACCACTAGCGGGTATTACCATTACTGCACGTAGTAACGTCATGCCAAAAGCGCGTACGGTGGTAACCCGTGAAGATGGCAGTTATGATCTCCCGCAACTAAAACCAGGCACTTATGAGCTGACCTTTGAAGACAGCAGCGGCGTTACACAAACAATAACTGTTGATGTACTGCTAGAGCAAACCTCAAGTGCTAATGTTGTTCTTGGCGGTAAAAAAGATAATGTTGAAGTAATTACAGTGACAGGCAGTAAACTATTTCGCCAAGGTAAATCAGCACTCACAAACTCATTAGGTGAAGAGGGAATTAATAATGTCCCTGTAGGTCAAGATTACCGAGACCTTTTAAAGCTTGTCCCTGGTATAGAACTTTCGGCAAATTCAACGTTGGGCCCATCCGCTGGTGGATCAGGTGTTGATAACTCATATGGCTTTGATGGTGTTAATGTGTCATTGCCGATGTATGGCAACTTAGCTTCAGAGCCATCAACACACGATGTTGCCTTTGTTACTATGGACAGAGGTGGTGCAAAAGCGGTTGGCTTTAACCGTTCTGGTGGCTTTTCAATTGACACAGTATCAAAATCTGGTACGGATGAGTTTCACGGTAATATAGAATACAAAATACAACCAAAAACCTTTGTTGCAACGCCAGTAGGTGAAGAGAGCTTTGAGCTTGATAAAAACTGGTTAACCGCAAGTTTAAGCGGTCCACTGATTGAAGATACATTATATTTTTATACCTCTTATTACCGTCCTGAAGAGACCAAAGCAAACAAAAACACAGCCTATGGCGAAGTAAAAGATTATGAGAGTATCCGCGACGAATACTTTGGTAAATTAACCTGGGCACCAACTGATGATATTTTGATAAATATCTCACAACGTACCTCAGATAAAGAAGTGAAAGGCGATTCGATTGGTGCTTACGAGATGGACACTGTATCTGTCGGCAGTAAAGCTGATCAAGATATCTTTACTTTAGATGGTTCATGGATCTTAGGATCAGCAACCACACTTTCGTTCCAATATAGTAAGTTTGAATTAGAAACAGGCTCACAACCTGATACACCATTGAGTGTAATCCCTTCTTTATCAAGCCAACTTGGTATTGATGACTTAGCTCAAATGGGTTATTTCTCTGTCCCAAGCTTAAGAAGTTATGACCCAGATGAAGGATTTAGCGAAGCACAAATCGCCGCATATAATGCTGGCGCAAATGCATTAATTAATACCTATGGCTATCTTGAAGACGCAGTGATGAAAGGCGGTGGTGGTGTTGGTGCATACGCAACTTATGACAATCAAAACTTTTATCGTGATTCCTTTGAAGTTAGTTTAGAACATGAACTTAGCTGGGGCGATGCATACCACATACTCCATTTTGGTGCAAAATGGGAAGAAGGCGAAGAGCAACTAACCAGACTCTCTAACGGTTGGGGTTCAATTGCATACATTGGTGGCTTAGTTGATGCTGATGCAAACACTGATGGTTTTGACCCTGCAAATGCTATCTACCGTGCTCGAGTCCAACAAATGAGTTTAGCAACGGCTGATGGCGCGCCTGTATCAGGCATTAACTCTGAAACACGCAGCCTAAACTTTGAAATTAACGATACTATAGAATTGGGTGATTGGACTTATAACTTAGGATTATTGGTCAGCCAAGACACGTGGTATGGTCAAGGCTTAAAAGCTAAATCTGGTACTATTTCTGGCTATGAAGTTGCTCCTGGTCACAAGTACCAAATGTACCAAACCAACTGGAAAGATATGCTGCAACCTCGTTTAGGTGCAACATGGACTTATTCTGACGAAGATTCCGTATTTGCAAACTTTGCGATTTATAATCCTGAAGCGAGTTCATTATCTCGCGCAGCATCATGGGATCGAAACACTCGTGCCGAAATTGAGTTATTACTAGATGAAGCTGGTAATATTTTATCATCTTCACCTAGAAATGGTTCATCTGGTAAAGTATTCCAAGATGATATGAAACCACGTCGTATTAACGAATTTACTATCGGAACCACTAAGTATGTTGGTTCTGACTTAGTATTACGTGCCCATGTTCGTCACCGTAAAGGCATGCACTTTTGGGAGGATATGCCAAACAATGCGCGTCTAACTGATTACTCAGGTGTTGATGCCGAAGGTGTACCGCAACACATTGCAGATAAAGGCTTATATGTAGCTAACTTAGCTGATATTCGCGACGAAATTGGTGGTTCATCGTATGTAATTGCAGAGGTTGATGGCGGCGAAACCAAATACTGGGAAGCGAGTATTGAAGCCGAATACTTGGGTGAGAATAGCTACGTAAACGCTTCATATGTGTGGAGTCACTACTATGGCAACTTTGACCAAGATAACACCACAACAAGCAATGATGCGAATAACTTTATTGGTTCATCTTATTATGGTGATGGTCGCGGTCGTTACCCTTGGGATAATCGCTATGGCACACTCTCAGGTGATAAACCTCACCTGTTAAAAGTATACGGTTACTATACTCTTCCTTGGGAAGCTAACTTAGGGGCGTACTTCGTATTCCAATCAGGTAAAGCATGGGAAGCATGGGATGGAACAACATACGGATACCCTACAAGCCATATTAGCCGCTATGCAGAGTCTGCTGGTAGTCGTCGCACTGCTAGCCATTGGCAACTAGACTTAAACTATACGCAAGACTTTAAGTTCTCTGGTGATATGGAACTACAATTTCGTGCTGATCTCTTCAACGTATTTAATCGTCAAACAGGTTATAACAAAAACCCGTATGTACTTGAAGAGAAATTTGGTGAATCGCGTAGCTACTACAATCCACGTAGCTTGCAGTTATCAGTTAACTTTAAGTTTTAATCTTATGGATTAAAGTAAGCGCTCAATGGGCGCTTATTTCCCCATCCATGGTAAGGCCACAATTGTGGCCTTTTTTAATGCCCTTTTTAATGACTAATAACTCAAATCATCCCAATACAAAACAAATACCTTATTTGCTTTTAACCCACCTTGTGGCAAAGTTAAAATGCAGGTCGCGGTTTATCCCAACATGTAGGCAAAGGTTTAACGTTATTGTCGCGAGGTAAACTCGCTGCTACAAATACCCCCACTAATTGTAGTGGTTCATTTATGGAGACTATTTTTACTGTTTTGAGATTGACGCTAAAACAAGACAACATTAATTGAAAACTAAAAACGCAGCCTAAGCTGCGTTTTAAAGTTTTATAAATAAAAATAGTCTTATTGATATAACAAATATGCTGCGCGTTGCTGTTTAAAGCGAGCTAGATCTTGTTGCCAGCTTTGTTTGATTTGCTGCTCTGTTTGGCCGGCTTCGATAGCTAAGCGCAGCTTATCAGTGCCTGCAAGTTTATCCATAAAGCCAGCACGTTCAAAGAACGTTTGCTCGTTTTGCGTAAAAGTTTTGTAGGCTGTAATAAATAAACTTAAATCTAGTCCTTTGATTGTACTGTCGCGTAAATCAAGACCTTGCACCTCTATCCCTTTAAATTTAGGGTTCATTGATGCTCCCTCAATAGCGCGCGGAGTAAAACTAAACTCCCCTAACGCAATCGGTGAATAACCTATCACTTGAAATGGAAAGTCTGTACCACGGCCAATTGTAATTGGTGTTGCTTCAAAAAAGCATAATGATGGATACAACGCAATTGACTGATCATTTGGTAAATTAGGGCTTGGCTGAACAGGTAAACTATACGTCATATCGCGGCGATAATGCGCCACAGGAACAACCGTCAAGTTTAGTGACGAAGCTTTATTTATCCACCCTTCACCTTTGATCATTTTTGCCAGCTCACCCACTGTCATACCATGTAATACAGGAATTTCATGCATGCCAACGAAAGACTGAAACTTTAAATCTAAAACTGGCCCATCAACATAAGCAATATTCGGGTTTGGCCTATCAAGTACAATAAAACCAATGTTATTCTCAGCAGCAGCTTCCATCATGTAATGCATTGAGCTGATATAAGTGTAAAAACGCACACCAACATCTTGAATATCAAAAATAATCACGTCTAATTTGCTTAATACAGTGGTATCTGGCTTTTTATTACTGCCGTAAATAGACACCACATCAATACCGGTCTTTGCATCCACCGTATTTTTTACATGCGCGCCGGCATCGTGGTCGCCACGAAAACCATGTTCAGGGGCAAATATTTTAGTAACATTCACGCCTTTATCACGCAGTAAGTCGACTATATGGGTGCCATAAACTTGTGAAGTTTGATTAACGACTAAGCCAACTCGTTTGCCCTCAAGTTGTGGTAGGTACTGCTGATATTGTAAAGCGCCAACACTTAAATTTACTTGCGGTGTATCAGTTAAGATTGCATCGTCAGTGCTGTTGTGGGCGCATGCGCTCAAAATTAGGCATTGTAATATAACCAATAATCTAATTAACATTTATAGTTCCACTGCTTTTCGTAAAAAACCATCCGCTTGGGTTAACATTTGCTCAGCTTGGGCGGCATCTTTGCCTGTTAAGATGATTAAAATAGCCAATTTAGCACTTTGTTTTGCTTGGGCAAGCGCATCGACTCCTTGCTGATGAGTGCAATCGGTTGCTTGCATTACGATGCGGATCGCACGAGCATGCAGCTTTTCATTGCTGGCATTCACATCAACCATCAAGTTTTTATAGACCTTACCAGTGCGGATCATACTGGCTGTGCTGAGCATATTTAATACTAACTTTTGTGCAGTACCCGATTTCATGCGTGTTGAACCTGTTACTGCTTCAGCGCCAACTACTGGGCAAATGCCAATATCAGGTAGTTTCATTACCGCGGAGTTAGGATTACAGGTTACTCCAACGGTGATACATCCTATTGATTTTGCATACTCAATGGCTGCTCGCACATAAGGTGTACGGCCACTAGCGGCAATCCCTACCACGACATCTTTAGCTTGTAGATTAACGGCTTTAAGATCTTCTACGCCTAATTTTAAGCTATCTTCGGCACCTTCAACTGCTTTTTTAAAAGCCGTTTCGCCACCCGCAATTATTCCCATTACTTGTTGATCGCTGACACTGTAAGTTGGCGCGCATTCCACAGCATCTAAAATACCTAAGCGACCACTGGTGCCGGCACCAATATAAATTAAACGACCGCCTTGCTTAAATGCCGTTACAATATGATCGACCGCTTTGGCTATCTCTGGGATCACTAACTTTACAGCAGCGGCAACTTTTTGATCTTCCAAATTTATTTTGGTTAAAATTTCGCGACTATCGAGTAAATCTATATCCAACGTATCTAAGTTTTGTCCTTCTGACACAATCCCGTTCAGCTCTTCTAAAAGTGCACGCTGCTGATTAAAATTAGACTCAGGGCTCATTGTGTAATCCTTGTGTATTCAATTTGTTTAATGCGGTCGCTGGCTAAAATCACCGCACCGGCTAACGAATCCCCTTGACGGGGAGATAAATTCAGTTGTGTATTTTCATTTAATAATGCAATAGTTACGTCCGCTAAACCGCCAATAATTATGACTGGTAACTGGCTCTGACCACGACATTTTTCAATCAATCTCTCGACTTGTCGAACATGCTCACTAAGCACCGTATCGGCTATTATACACTGTGTTTTTAAACTAAAGATTAAAGGACTAAAACGCGCATAATCTAACGCTTTGGCCTTCATTAACCAACTTGATATTTGTTCTCGCTCACGGCCAACTTGTTCACTCAGCTGTTGCGTTAGCAGGCTTTTAGGTTGCTCAAAGCGGTCTATTTCATCTAACAAGCATTGCACAGCACTTAACCCTAAGCGCGCACCACCGCCAAAATCATCAACCGAAAAACCCCAGCCGCCAATTAATTTTGTTTCTCCATCAGCGGATAATCTTGCTGCTACAGCGCCCGTTCCTAACGCTAACATTGCAACCGGCTGACCTAGATTTGCACCATATAATGAGGTGATTGCATCACTTACAATACTCAATTGCGCAAATTTAATATCACAGTCTAGCTGTAAGCTTGCAGTTACTCGCTCAGCAAGCACTTTAGACGAGCCGCCCGCAAGTCCCATTACCGCCAAAATTTGGCTATGCTTAGCGCCACTTTGTGCACATACGCTAGTGATCACTTGCTGTAAACTAGTAAGCGCCGTATTAAAATCGTTATAAACTGAGGCTGCACCAGCCTGCGCAGTAAATTCTTCAGCGCTATGTAAATTCACTAATTTCGCCAGCGTTTTGGTGCCCCCGCCATCAATAGCCAGTATATAGTCAATGTTCATGCCTATTGGGCTCCTACAGCTGACTGGCCGCGCTGGGCAAGTTGAGGTTTACCTAAACAACACACTAAAGTCGACAACGCAGTACCAATACATAACTGCCAAGTAAAGCCTAAATAGAAGCGATCTGCTGCCGGCAATAACCAATCAATGATGTATGGTTGCATGAATAAAGTGATCATAAAGCCGACAATTAACGCCGCCAATACTGAGCCTTCACTGCCACGTTTAGTAAATAGTGTTGTAAAATACACGCCCAGTAAACCACTGTACGAAAACACCATGACACTCAGCGCAAACTTAAGAAGCGGCATATCACTGTATTGCTGCCAGAAATAACAAACTATGGCCATTAACGCTAATGATAGGCTCACAACCGCCATGCCAATACGCCCGGCTTTAACAAAATGGTTATCGGCAACTTGCTTATTTTTAGCTGCTAAATAAGGTCGATATAAATCTTGTACAATGACCGACGACATCGAACTTAAACCGGAGTTTAATGTTGAAATGGCCGCGGCAATGATACCGACGCTAACTAAACCTTTAACACCAGCAGGGGCCTCATTAAGTACGTAGTACATAAAAATAGTGATTTTTTCACCATTAAACTCTTGTACGACTTGCGCACCGTCACTGTTCATTAATGCTGGCTGCTGATAAACGATATAAAGTAATAAACCAATAAAGATAAATACCAACATCACGGGAATAACCATCACGATAGAAAGTAGTAATGCTTTACTGCCTTCTTTGTCACTCTTACACGTCAGTAGACGCTGTGTCATATCTTGATCAAGACCAAAGGCGGCAATGTTAAGTAATACAAAGCCGGTTAATACCGACGCCATATTGAACACCCCACTTGGACCAAAATCTAAATCAAATTTGAAAATCGCCAGCTTTGAATCAGCACCGGGGGTTGGCTCATTTAAGGTTGCTAAAATAGTTGAAAAATCAGCGGGGATCAGTACCAACAAACACCAGATAACGGCAATCGCAGCACTGACATATACGACACTTTGCAGCACATCAGAATAAATTACACTGCGAATACCACCAAATACGGTATACAACAAACCCGCAAGTGCTAATAGCAAAGTCGCTATAATCACACTTTCTGCGGCTATATTACCGTATAAAATCATCGCTACTGCAATCGCGGCCATATATAGACGTGCGCCACTGGCGAACACTCGGCCAAATAAATACATTAAGCCGCTGCGGCGTTTAGCTTTTGGCCCTATGCGCTTTTCAAGCAGTTCATAAACGGTGTACACTTTTTGTTGATAAAACTTAGGGATCAGAAAAATAGAAACAATAAATGCAGCTATGAATGCGCCAATGTTCGTCGCTAAATACGATAAATCACCTTGATAACCCTGATCAGGTCCACCAATAAAAGTGGCAGCAGACTGTGAAGTAGCTAATACCGAAATAGCCACCATCCAGGTCGGCATACTATTACCGCCTAAAAAGAAGTCTTTACTTGAGTTGGCGCGCTTACGGTTAAACCACCAACCACTGAGTAATAAAATTGCTCCGTAGCTTGCGAATACGAGCCAATCTAGCAAGGTGTATTGTGCACTCATTTATTATCCCAATTTCAAACCAATCAATGGAATATATTATTCCATCAAATTAATAAAAAGAAAACAATTTTATTATTTACTTTGTAAAGCCACGCGAACGCGTGGCTTTACACGTATTATTTAATCGCTGGCAACTTCCAAAGCAATTGTTTTTGTTGATATTGTTCGCTAGGTAAGCTCACTAACAATGGTTTTTTCTGTTCATCTAACCAAGCTAACAAGGTATCCATATTCTGCTCAGTCATTGCAGTACAACCGGCAGTTGGTTTATTTTCTGCGCGCCATAAATGCATAAAGATACAACTGCCTGCACCATCAACATTTTGACTATTGTGCTTAACCACTAAGCCTTTTTTGTAAAGGTTATCTTGGCTGTAAATATCACGGCGCATCCACTCTGACGAGTCTTTGACAGCAGCCTCTCCTACCACTGACTTATTAACTAGCTGGTTATAAAATGGCGAACCTTTGACATCAACACAATAGTCGTCAGCAGTCATGCCTTGGTAGGTCATATTGGTTTTTAATGAATCTAAATAACCAAACGCGGTGCCGAGTTCAAAAATACCAGCGGGAGCTTTACCATCGCCTTCTTGTTTTTGTTCGCCCGCTTGAGCTGGGTGTAAACCAATACCCCACGCAAGACCGGTGCGCCCAAGTACCACACTGTGACCTTGGCCTTGTTGTTGCCATTGTCCTGCAACACGCTCAAATCGATACAATTGTGCGGCAATGGCTTGCCAATCATCTGCAACCACCACCACTAACTGTTGGCTTTGCTGTGGGATAACTGCAGCACTTGCAGCTGCTGATGTACTTGCACTATTTGCACAGCCGCTGAGGGCTGCTGTGGTGATTAATGTTATTATTATTTTTTTCATAACGGCCAAATTCCATCGTTTATCGGTTGTAATGTGTCGATACTTTTAATCCCCAAGCCAGGACCATCACTTAACGTGATCGCTGGGCCATTAAATTCCACACCGCCTTGCACCGGATCATATTGTCCAAGCGCTGGACCGTCTAAGTCTATTTTACTGATCTGCTGGGCTTTTGCAGACGCTAAATGCGCAGCACCTGCAACGGCAATACTGCCTTCTAACATGCAACCGATCATACAATCAGCTTGATACTGTGCAGTAATATTGGCAATTTCAATAGCACGACTTAAGCCACCCGTTTTCATGACTTTGATATTGATAATATCAACAGCATTTTGCTCTAATAATTGAATTACTTGCTTGGGCGAAAAGGCACTTTCGTCAGCCATGATCGGCGTATTTACCCGCTCAGTAATATACTTTAAACCTTTAAAATCATCACTTTTCACTGGCTGTTCAACAAGTTCTAATTCAACATTGTGGCTTTCTAATTGCTGTAAAGCAAACACCGTTTGTTTAGCATTCCAGCCCTGATTTACATCCAAACGAATTTGCGTTTGCTGGCCAAAACCTTGATAAATCGCCTTCACTCGTTCGATATCTTGCTGTAAATCATTGCCAATTTTTACTTTTAAAATATCAAAACCTTGCGCTACAGCCACAGCACAATCACTGAGCATTTTATCAATATTATCAACGCTAATAGTGATATCAGTTCGTAATGTTTGACTACCACCGCCGAGCAATTTATACAGCGGCGCTTGATATAATTTACCCCACAAGTCATACACAGCCAGCTCGAGCGCGGCTTTAGCGCTGTAATTTGCCACCACACTTGATTGGATCACTTGGCAAATTTGATTGAGGTTTTCGATTTCCATACCAATTAGTTTTGGCGCTATAAATTGTTTAATAACGCTAAGGATACTTTGGTGAGTATCGCCGGTTATTACTGGCGTAGATGCCGCAGCACCATAGCCAATTTCGCCTTTATCGGTTTCAATTAACACCACTAAGTCTTCAATATAGCTCACTTCACGCAGCGCTGTTTTGAACGGCGTAACTAATGGCACTTTAAGTTTGGCAAAACGTATCGCCGTAATCTTCATTTTTTAACTCCTAGCGAATACGCTTAATATTATAAGTACGGTCTAAATAGCTCTGAGTTTGCGATAAACGCAGTGGCAATAAAGGCGTTACCGATACCCCATTAAGTGAACTTGAATAAAAACTACCATCAGCCTTGTTATAACCCAACCCTTTAACATCATGGATCACATACGGTTGACCGTCTTGTTCACCTAAGTACATCATTACATGGCCTGGTATATAAATTAAATCGCCCACTTGCATGTTATTAACTACCGCTAATTTATCGCTTTCATTGCTGGTTTTATCAAAACGGTGATTAGTACCATACTCCCCCTTCCCCTGCTGACCTGAATTACGCGGCATTAATAGACCAAATGATTTATATATTTCGCCAACAAAACCAGTGCAGTCACGGCCATTATAGTCGTGTCCCCAACCGTAGCGTTCGCCTAAAAATTTAAACCCTTGTTTTATTAAATGCTGTTGGGTGTAAGGTAAATACCCTAAATGCACATCACTGCTGCGACTGATCAAGGCAGGCTTAATAACTAACTGACCTTGTTCCCCGCGGGTTGGCAGTTGCACAACATAATTAGCGTAGGTGTTTTGGCCATTTAATAAATGAGGGGTTTTATCTGCCGGCATTAAAGGCAGACGAACGCCCATGTCCAATTGCACTTGCGATGTAGTGGTATCATTAGGCACGTAAGCGGTATTTACTTTTGCGCCAGTTACCAATAAAAAGTCATCGTTATTTTTAAATTCACGAAGTGTGCTTTTATTCGATATCGCAATATCAGCTTTGGGCGCCCATGCTAGATAGTTATAAGCGCGCACAAGTAACCATTTCTTATCGGCACTTTCATGCAAAATAGCCACTGTATCACCGGGGAATAATCCGCTTTCTTGAAAACGATCTAGGTCATTATCTAAGCCACTATTTAATACTCGGTCTGACGTTGGAAAAGTACGCAGGACTGAGCGCTTTACCACCATGGCATAACTAACTTGATTATTATCTGCCACAGCGTCTAAATTCAAATTGGCTAGGTATTTTGCAAAATGCTTATTACTTAATGCCACGCCATTAGGGTAAAAACGCGGGCTTTTTGGTACCGCACTAATACTGAGTATATATGCCTTTAACTGCTCACTAGTTAGCTGAGAGGCAAAATCGAGTGGATCGACAATATGTTCATTGTCAGCAATCAATTGTTTATTAAATGCCGCGATTTGCGCTGCACTCATCAGAGTTTTATCTGTCACTTGGCTTAACCAGTGCTGCGGGGTTAATTGAGATTGAGTTACCCCGATAACATCTGATTGCCACGTGTTAGCCGCCGCAATGACGGGTGCCATGGTAATAATACTTGCTAATGAAATACTCAGGGCGATAAATGTATGTCGCATTCGTAGGTTCCCTATTATCAATTTGCTTGGTAAGTCGTGCTGTGTGCTACTTATTATTGCTTTTGCGGTATCAGTAACTGTTTAAATGCATGCGTAAAATTCGCCTGCATTTTTAAGCCAACCACGACTAAGTTTTTTTCACTTGCACCTGGCACACTATTTTGTGCCGCTAAGGTAAATTCGCGTCCACCTTGAATAAACGGTAAGTAAACATGAGCCAACATGACAGTTTCTGTGGTTGAGCGTGTTTCGCTTGGACCCCAACCTATTTTTTGCCAAACTCGCCATTGCCCCTGCGTTAACTCGTCTAAAATTTGTTTTGCTGGGCGAGTATCGTCTGGTGCAAGCGCTTGCGCTAAAGAGTCAGTGATCATTTGACTGAGCCCTTGCATCATACCACCCACTTTAGCGGTTTCATCCGTATTGCCGGTGCCATTAAATAGTACATCAATGTCTTGTGCTTGTAGTAAAGGCTGCTGAGTTAAGGGCTCTCGAGTGTGGCTTGCTAAACGTTTTAACCACTCAGCTTGAGCCAAAGTTGTCATGGCTTTATTACCGGTTAAACCACAGCCATCACACCGGTAGTCTAAATAAGCAGGATCATCGGTATTAACAGTAAAATAAGCGATATTGCTAGCAATAACATCACTATCAGTACTTTGCCAACGAACCGTGCTAGGAGTAAAAATCTCTGTAGCATAAGCACCTTTAAACATAATGCGAGAATCATTAAGCTTTAGCCAATTATCTACAAATAAATTACTTAAATAATCACGCCCAGCAACATTAATAAAGTAGCTCGCTATTGCATTAGAGTTTCCATCAGCGCTGCCACAATGCTCGTAGCTATTAATACTAGTGATCAAATCAGCAACATTGCTATCACCTATTAGCGCATGTGCACCAAGCTCTGGGTTTATTTGCCGTACTTTTGCAATTGCACCGCTAAAAGCTTGAATTTTAGATGAACTCCATGGCTCATATAAATCATTCTGGGTACCATTTGCTAAATAACGATACGCTAGTTGGTTACCTTGCTGTTGGTAATCAATTACTAACAACTTACCCTGCGATGTCGGAATATCAAAATAGTGCCAATCTGCTGCCACGCGTTGCTGCCACCCTAACTGACTATAATTAACCTGCGCCGCCGTTTTATAGTGCGATTGCGCAACACGATTAGCAACTAAATGCGCCTGCATAGGAATATTTGTTAAATCAGCCGGTAAGACAGGCGCAGCCAACATCACCTGTTGATAGAACGTCTCATGTTGCTCTTGTAACGATACAACAGTCTCTTGCTGTGGCTGACTCTGACAGCCAAAAAGCCCAGTTACTAAGCTCACACTGAAAACATTCAGCCCCGCTTTTTTCAGTTTCATTACAATCAAAATTAAATTCCTTATGATTTTTATTTTTGGAATATTTTATTGAAAATAACATATTTTCCACAGCAAGCAAATATTTGCATCCGATTAACATCTTAAAACGTACTAGTATTAAATATAAACACTTCGATCTATTTATAAGGAAATGATAATGCGCACTTTTTTAATTCTATCTGGTAGCTTACTTTGCTCTACCAATGTACTTGCAAACATTGAAGAAATTACCATATACGGACACCGCACGGGACTTATTGGTGAGGCTATTAGTGCATCAAGTGGCGTAATTGGCCAAGGTGAAATAGAAAACCGTCCAATGTTACGTAGCGCAGAAATGCTAGAACTGATCCCAGGTATGGCCGTCACACAGCACAGCGGCTCAGGTAAAGCTAATCAATATTTTATCCGCGGTTTTAATCTCGACCATGGTACTGACTTTGCCACCAGCATTGATGGTATGCCAATTAATATGCGTAGCCATGGGCATGGTCAAGGCTACACCGACCTTAACTTTATTATTCCTGAAACAATTTCGACTATAGATTATCAAAAAGGCGCGTATGGCGCCGCTCAAGGTGACTTTTCGACCGCTGGCAGTGCTGAATTTAATCTAGCTGATAACCCAAAACATCAACAACTTGACTTTACAATTGGCAAAGACAATTACCAACGCGTGATGGCATTAGGCTCAATTGGGATTGCTAACGGGAAAATTATTATTGCCGGTGAGTGGCAAGGTTATGATGGCCCTTGGCAAGATATCAATGAAGATGTAGATAAAAAAAATGCCCTAGTACGCTATGTAGGTAAAGCATGGGATGGCGATTTATCTGTCACGGCAATGGCTTATGACAACAGCTGGAATTCCGCTGATCAAATTCCACAACGGGCTGTAGACCAAGGTATTATCAGTGCACTAGGTTCACTCGATACGACCGTAGGCGGCAGCTCTAGTCGCTATAGTTTATCGGCAAACTGGCAAGGCCAGCACATTAAAGCCAATGCCTATGTGATCAACTACGACATGGACTTGTTTTCTAACTTCTCTTACTTTTTAAATGATCCTATTCATGGCGATCAGTTCCAACAAGTCGATAGCCGGACAATTAGTGGTGGCGCACTGAGTTATCAATTTGCTGATACTCTTGCAGATATGCTAATCCAGCATACAGTTGGTGTGGAATATCGCCGCGATGATATTGATCAAGTTGGTTTATACAATACCAAGCAGCGCCAACGCTTAAGTACTGTGCGTGAAGATGCTGTAGACGAAGCGAGCTACTCAGCCTATTGGCAATCACAAGTAAATTTAAGCCAAGCACTCGAAGCCACATTTGGTGTGCGTTATGATTACTTTGACGCAGATGTTGATAGCAATAACAGTATTAATTCAGGCAGTGCAGATGATGATTTGGTTAGCTTTAAAGCCAGCTTAAATTACCTGTTTAATGACAACCTAGCCGGTTATGCCAACTGGGGTCAGTCGTATCATTCAAATGATGCACGTGGAGCAACTATTAAACAAGATCCGGTGACACTTGAGTCTGCTGATAAGGTTGATTTACTGGTGCAAAGCAATGGCGCAGAGCTGGGTTTACGCTACTTTGATCAACAACGGTTTAATTTATCAGCAGCATTCTGGTGGCTAAGCTTAGATTCTGAATTATTATTTGTGGGTGATGCGGGTAACACTGAAGCCAGTGATGCATCAAAACGCTACGGTTTAGAGCTCAGTGCGTATTATTGGCTTAATGATGCCTTGAGTTTAGACGCCGAGGCCTCATTTACACATTCACGCTTAGATATCGATTCAAATGACGATCGAATTGAAGGTGCAGTGCCTGTGGTTGCCAGTACTGGCATTAATTGGCATATTACCCAGCAGTGGCAGTCTTCACTGCGCGTACGCCACATTGGCAAACGGATACTCAGTAGTGATGGCGATAAACGCTCAGAGCCGCTTACAGTCATTAATGGTTTAGTAAGTTATCAACAAACGCATTGGAAAGTGGGCCTTGAGCTATTAAATATATTTGATAGTACGGATCACGATATTGACTACTTTTACACGTCACGCTTAGCTGGTGAACCTATTGAAGGCGTTGAAGATAATCACTTCCACCCGATTGAGCCGCGTACCCTGCGCCTAAACTTCAGCCTGTTATTTTAGTTTGGTTATTGTTATTAATAATTGAGCTAAATACTTTGCTGATCCGGTTTATACTTTAAGGTATGAAGCGGATCAGCAAGGCTGCATTTTAAATTAACTCACTTAGCACTACTAAATAGCCATAGTGCACTTGTATATAAGCATTAAATAATCACCAGTTAGCCTTTACAACTCTGCCATGGTCCTGTGATCGCTAATGTTTTTGTTGGTGAATACACATTAACAAATAAGGTGTTGCCATCAGCAGAAAAACAAGCTCCCGCCAACTCGGTTTGCGCTGTTAAGCGGGCAAAATTATATACATCACCACTAGGTGTTACGCCACGTAAATGGTTATCTACCACGTCGGTATACTGATCTTCACAAACGATCAAGTGCCCGTTAGGTGCAACAGTGAGATTATCACCAAAGTTAAATAACGACTTATCTGTGCTTTCTACAAATAGTTGAACGTGTCCTGGAGCTAGATGCTCTTTATCTGTTCCTTCAAATGCTGATGGTTGATACTTCATCACTTGACCAAGCTGCTTTTGACCACCATTAGTGCAACAAAAATAAAGTTCTTTTTCACCCCAATGTATCCCTTCACCACGAGCGAAAAGTGCAGCGCCTTGTTTGTGGCCGCGTATTCTTAAATCGTCTTTTGGACTTTCAGGTTGCGCCAAATCAACCCATTCAACGGCCATATTGTGTTGTAAAGGCATTACCCCTGTAACCCAATTACGAGTATCAAACTGTGGCTGTGCTTTAATCATCATAGCTTGAAGTTTACCGCCTTTACTCAACTTACCGTATTCATTAGGAATAAAACGATAAAATAAACTATCGCCTTTATCTTCTGTCAGATAAACAATACCGGTTGTTGGATCAACAGCAGCTGCTTCGTGGTTAAACCGCCCCATTGCCTTGAGAGGCTCAGGGTTTACTAGTCCTTTAGCGTTGGCTGGTATCTCAAAAATATAACCGTGATCTTGATTAAAGCCATCCGCTTTAGTCAGAACAGTCTCTTCGCAAGTAAGCCAACTACCCCATGGGGTAATACCACCTGCACAATTGCGGATCGTGCCAGTGAGTGACAAATATTCTTGCTCTTTTTTACCGGTTTTTAAATTATAAATAATATGACTTGTGCCTCCTGGCAAAGCAACACCTTGCGCAGTAGTGTCATAAGCAAATGACGTTTTATGCGTTTGTAAGCTAACATCTGCTTTTGCTAAATCAGTTGGTTTTAATTCATGGTTTCTGACTAATGCAACCCGCTCATCATCAAGGGCAATACAGCCCATACCATCGGCTTTATCTGGCACTGTAAAGCCATCATCCATTTTATCACCCAGTTTTGATATAACTTGATAGCTAAACCCTGCTGGTAAATCGAGTAACTTGTTAGGATCAGTCACTAACGGACCATAGGCACTTAAATGCTCACTCACGTCAAGAAATGGTACTTTGCCAAAAGTACTACGAGAAAGCCCCATAAAAGCGAGTGTACCGGCACTAATAATAAATTGTCTTCTTGAGATCATCGTAAAACTCATAGTGTGATAAAATAACAGGCATATGATAAATGAAATTATCCTATAAAAACGGCCTCCATAAAAAGTTCATACAATTGTCATATCTCAAAGCAAACCTCATTGACAGTTGCTCTATTAAATTTCAGGCATAAAAAAACCGACTCTCGTCGGTTATCTTCTATTAACTTTAATAGTAATAGAAAGTGGTGGGCGCAGGACGTATCTTCAAAGAGTGAACCTCCGACCACTCGGTTGGTGGTTTCAACTTTAAAAAGCGCGTGATAAACCCGAGCCTACAGCAAATTTCAGGCATAAAAAAACCGACTCTCGTCGGTTATCTTCTATTAACTTTAATAGTAATAGAAAGTGGTGAGCGCAGGACGTATCTTCAAAGAGTGAACCTTCGACCGATCGGTTGGTGGTTTCAACTTTAAAAAGCGCGGGATAAACCCGAGCCTACAGCAAATTTCAGGCATAAAAAAACCGACTCTCGTCGGTTATCTTCTATTAACTTTAATAGTAATAGAAAGTGGTGAGTGCAGGACGTATCTTCAAAGAGTGAACCTTCGACCACTCGGTTGGTGGTTTCAACTTTAAAAAGCGCGGGATAAACCCGAGCCTACAGCAAATTTCAGGCATAAAAAAACCGACTCTCGTCGGTTGATACTTTCTTACATCCTTCTGTAAATGTATAGAAAGTGGTGGGCGCAGGAGGATTCGAACCTCCGACCGCTCGGTTCGTAGCCGAGTACTCTATCCAGCTGAGCTATGCGCCCACATTCTATTTTGATTTTAAAGTCTTACTTTGACTGACGCATTAAGCTAATTAATAACAAAGCTTATTACGGATTTTAAAGATAAAAAAACCGACCATGTGTCGGGCTCTTTATAAATTAACACTAATAGAAAGTGGTGGGCGCAGGAGGATTCGAACCTCCGACCGCTCGGTTCGTAGCCGAGTACTCTATCCAGCTGAGCTATGCGCCCACATTCTATTTTGATTTTAATGCCTTATCTGACATATTAGTATGCAATAACTAATATAACTCTCAGTAGTAAATAAAAAGTGGTGGGCGCAGGAGGATTCGAACCTCCGACCGCTCGGTTCGTAGCCGAGTACTCTATCCAGCTGAGCTATGCGCCCACTTTTTTATACTCTAATTCGAGTTTCTTACTAATAAGTAAATTATGGTGGGCGCAGGACGTATCTTCAAAGAGTGAACCTCCGACCGCTTGGTTTACTAAACCAATCACTTTTACTTGCTTATTTAAACTCTAAGCAGAGTGTGTAAAAGATGGTGGGCGCAGGACGTATCTTCAAAGAGTGAACCTCCGACCGCTTGGTTTACTAAACCAATCACTTTTACTTGCTTATTTAAACTCTAAGCAGAGTGTGTAAAGGATGGTGGGCGCAGGAGGATTCGAACCTCCGACCGCTCGGTTCGTAGCCGAGTACTCTATCCAGCTGAGCTATGCGCCCATTCTTTACTTTACAAGATAACCATTTATAAAATAAATGGCGGAGAAGGAGGGATTCGAACCCTCGATAGAGCTACAAACCCTATACTCCCTTAGCAGGGGAGCGCCTTCGGCCACTCGGCCACCTCTCCGTCTTGTGGGGCGTATAATAAAGATTTCAGAAAATATGTCAAACACTTTTCTTGTTTAAAGTAACTGTATGGTTAGAGAACACCCATAACAGCCAAAAAAGAGTCAACTTTGTTTAATCGTTAATCAAATTAAGAGGTTTTAATATCAGCGGATACACCGAGAACAGGCACTAATTCGTCAGTTAATTGTTCGAGATATTGATCTTGGTAGCCTAATTGCTGAAATTCAGCAATACATGCTCGATAATAGGTTTCTCTTTGTAATTCAATACTGAGTACTTCAGAGGGTGAATCAGGTTTATTATCTTTCATATAAAATCCGTTTATATAAGCCCTTTAGATTGACGCGAGTTTAAAAAACCATGCTTTATGCTGTTTTTTCAGTCAATAGTTTAGCTAAATTTAGAAATAATGCTCGTTCATTTTGATGATTTTATATAATTAATTTTTATTTTCACATAATTCAATACGTTAAAATTAAAATTTTATTATTGCCAGTATAATTTCCATTGACGGGACCCGCTACAGACACAAAAACGCCGCTATTAAAGCGGCGTTTATAATATCAACTTAATCTAACATAGCATTAGTCAGCTTGTGGGCGCATATGCGGGAACAAGATAACATCTTTAATTGTTGATGAGTCAGTAAATAGCATCACTAAACGGTCGATACCAATCCCCTCACCTGCCGTAGGCGGAAGGCCATACTCTAGCGCGCGAATGTAATCTTCGTCGTAGTGCATTGCTTCATCATCGCCGGCGTCTTTTTCTTCCACTTGGCGAGTAAAGCGCTCAGCTTGATCTTGTGCATCATTAAGCTCAGAGAAACCATTTGCAAGCTCACGGCCACCAACAAAGAATTCAAAACGGTCAGTAACAAATGGGTTTTCATCGTTACGACGAGCAAGTGGTGATACTTCCCACGGGTAACCGGTGATGAAAGTCGGTTGAATAAGCATGTGCTCTGCTGTTTCTTCAAAGATTTCACATAAGAACTTACCTGGGCCCCACACACAATTTTCAGGAATTTTAACGTGCACTTGCTTTGCGTACGCTTTTAATTCGTCAAAGTGATTTTCTGGGTCGTTAAATACTGCGGCATCAAACTCAGGATTATATTTTAAAATCGCATCCGCCATACTTAAACGGGTAAACGGTTGGCCAAAGTCATACTCTACTGAGTCAACCACTTCGCCGTTCTCGTTTTTAGTCGTATTAACAACGATTGGGCTGCCCAATACGTTAGTCGCAACAGTACGCAACATGTCTTCGGTGATGTTCATCAGGTCGATGTAATCAGCGTACGCTTGGTAGAATTCGATCATAGTGAATTCTGGGTTGTGACGCGTTGATAACCCTTCGTTACGGAAGTTACGGTTAATTTCAAATACGCGGTCAAAACCACCTACCACTAAACGTTTTAAGTAAAGCTCTGGTGCAATACGTAAGTACATATCGATATCAAGTGCATTGTGATGAGTCACGAATGGACGCGCAGATGCACCACCAGGGATAACCTGTAGCATTGGCGTTTCAACTTCCATAAAGTCACGATCTGCTAAGAAGCGACGAATACCTTCAACTACTTGTGAACGAATACGGAACGTTTCACGGGTTGCTTCATTAGTGATCAAATCAACATAACGTTGGCGGTATTTAGTTTCTTGATCAGATAAGCCATGGAATTTTTCAGGAAGTGGACGTAGTGACTTAGTCAGTAATTGATACTCTGTCATTTCTACGTATAAATCGCCTTTACCTGATTTATTAAGCGCACCTTTAACACCAATGATATCGCCGGTGTCTAATTGACCGTACTTTTCTTTCAGATCTTTTTGAACATCTTTTGATGCATACGCTTGCACACGACCTTTCATGTCTTGAATTACAAAGAATGGTCCGCGTTTAGCTAGGATACGACCCGCGATAGACACAACGTGGTTAAGCTCTACTAATTCTTCTTTACTCTTATCACCAAACTCGGCCTGTAAGTCTGCCGTGTAATGCTCACGACGGAATTGATTTGGATGACCGTTAGCAGGGCAATTGGCGCGAATAGCGTCTAATTTGCCACGACGCTCAGCGATTAACTTATTTTCGTCTTGGATTTGATCAGTCATTTTTTAGCTCTTTTTTAGCTTGGTGGTTATAGGCCAGATTTTAAGCTGGCTTCAATAAATTTATCTAAATTGCCGTCAAGTACCGATTGGGTATTACGGTTTTCAACGCCGGTACGTAAATCTTTAATGCGCGCATCATCAAGTACGTATGAACGTATTTGACTGCCCCAGCCGATGTCAGATTTGGCATCTTCTTGGGTTTGCTTTTCAGCATTTTGCTGCTGTAGCTCAAGCTCAAATAACTTCGCTTTTAACTGCTTCATCGCTTGTGCTTTATTTTTATGTTGAGAGCGTTCGTTCTGACACTGCACTACCGTATTTGTCGGTACGTGGGTAATACGTACCGCAGATTCTGTGGTATTTACGTGCTGACCACCCGCGCCTGATGCACGGTATACGTCGATACGTAAATCAGCCGGATTAATATCAATCTCAATATTATCGTCAACTTCTGGATAAACAAATGCAGAAGCAAACGAGGTATGACGACGGCCACTTGAATCAAATGGGCTTTTACGTACTAAACGATGAACCCCAGTTTCTGTACGTAACCAGCCATACGCGTATTCACCAACAAAGCGCACGGTTGCGCCTTTAATACCGGCAACATCACCGTCAGTGGCCTCTACCAGTTCAACTTTAAAGCCTTTGGCTTCACCCCAGCGTAAATACATGCGTAATAACATGTTACACCAGTCTTGAGCTTCTGTACCGCCTGAGCCTGATTGTAAATCAAGGTAAGCATCATTTGCGTCATGTGCGCCAGAGAACATGCGACGAAATTCTAAACCTTCAAGCTGTTCGTTTAAGTCTGTCAGTTCGCTTTGTGCTTCATTGAAGGTCTCTTCATCTTCTGCTTCAACTGCAAGTTCAAGCAACCCTTCAACATCGTCAGTACCAGTTACTAGATTATCGATAGTTTCAACAACCGCTTCTAATGCTGACTTTTCACGACCTAGTGCTTGTGCTCGCTCGGGCTCATTCCATACGGCTGAATCTTCAAGTTCGGCGTTAACTTCTTCTAAACGTTCTTGTTTAAGAGCGTAGTCAAAGGTACCCCCGAAGCAGTTCAGTACGTTCGCGAATTTCCTTGATTTGATTAATCACAGGATTCACTTCAAACATGTACATTACTCCAAAATGGCTGGTTTACGCGGCTAATCGCCAGGTAAAATTATGCTAATAATTATTTAAATTTTGCTTTAAATAATAAAACGCCCGATTTTAACAAAAAACCGTGCGTTTTATTAGTACTTTATGCATCGATAATAGATATTTTTTAAGCTACTTTTTGCAGCTCACGGACAATTAACTGTAATGAAAATTTACCTCTAAACTCATTGATATCGAGCTGATAGGCCAATTTCACCAAGCGCGCTTCAGTATCAGGCCACTCGCGCACATCAATACCGAAGGCAATAGCATCAACCAAACGCCCTGAACGGTGTTTTAATACCAGCTTTAAGTGCTTTTCACCAACAATGCGCTGCTGTACGAGTTCAAAAGTGTGTTCAAACACGGGTTCTGGAAATTGCTGCCCCCATGGCCCTGCTTGTTTGAGTACATTTGCAAACTCCATGCTAAAGCAGTCATCAGCAAGCTCGCCATCGGTTAAGATAATACAGCGTTTATGCTCTTCACTTAACTGCCCACTTACCGCCTGCTCAAACTCACGTTTAAACTCACTAAAGTGCTGCTCATTAATGCTCAGACCGGCCGCCATAGCATGACCACCAAATTTACTGATCAAATGTGGATGCAAGGTATTTAAGCGCTCAAGCAAGTCACGCATGTGCAAGCCTTCAATCGAGCGGCAAGAGCCCTTTATTTCACCGTTGTCGCCACCAGCAAAAATTACTGTTGGGCGGTGGTATTTCTCTTTTAAACGTCCCGCTAAAATACCGATCACACCTTGATGCCAGTCTTCTTGATATAAACAGATAGCATCCGGTGTTTGCTCATCGCTAAAAGCGAGCTTATCTAGCACGGCTTGTGCTTCAAGTTGCATGCCCTGCTCTATCTCTCGACGCTCATGGTTTAAACTATCCAGCTCAGCGGCTATGCGTCGCGCTTGATTGATATCAGTAGCTAGTAAGCAAGCTATGCCTAAACTCATATCATCTAAACGCCCTGCGGCATTTAAGCGTGGTGCAAGCGAAAAACCAAAATCACTGGCGCTTAAACGCGCTGCGTTACGATTAGCGACCTCAATCAGCGCTGTAATACCTGGGCGTGTTTTGCCGCTACGAATTCGCGCTAAACCTTGGTGAACTAAGGTGCGATTATTGGCATCCAGTGCCACCACATCAGCAACCGTACCTAGCGCTACAATATCAAGCAGATCGGCTAAGTTAGGCGGTGGTTGCTGCGCAAAATGACCAACATCACGCAATGCACTTCTAAGCGCAATCAATAAATAAAATGCAACCCCGACTCCTGCGATTGATTTTGATGGAAACTCACAATCATGGCGATTAGGGTTAACGATAGCGTCAGCATTGGGTAGTTGTTCGCCTTGCAAGTGATGATCGGTAACCAGCACTTTAATGCCCGCGGCTTTTACAATTGCGATGCCAGCAATACAGGAAATACCATTATCAACAGTGATCACTAGATCTGGTGCCATAGTGACTATTTGCTCGGCCAACGCGGGACTTAAACCATAGCCTAAGCTGAATCTGTCTGGCACTAAATAGTCTAAATGAGCAAAACCAAACATCGCTAAGCCTTGCATTAAGGTAGCGGTGCTGGTTGCGCCATCGGCATCAAAATCACCCACGATCAGCACTTTACTTTGCGCTCGCAGAGCATGTTGAAGTAAAGCGGTGGCTTTATCTATGTCTTTAAATAATTTGAAGTCATGTAAAGTGGCTGCGCTATTATTTAGCTCATCGGCATGATTAACTTGGCGGCTGGCATAAATTTGTTTAATAACAGGGTGCAAATGGCTTGGCAGGTGTGAATCATCATGATGATCACGAGCAACAATTAATTTTTTCATGCAGGCGCGGTACTTTTAGATTAAGGAATAAAGACAAAAAAAGGCCTTAACGGCCTTTTTATAAAAAGCATAATACTATGACGATTTATTAGCGTCTAACGCAGCAGCTAATGCGGCCGCAGGCTGATAACCTGGGATCATCGTACCATCTTCTAAAATAATTGCTGGTGTACCGCTAATGCCAAAACTTTGGCCAAGCTGATAATGTTCTGCAACTGGGGCATGACAACCGGCCATTACTTTTGTATCAGCGCCCGATTTTGCTGCTGTCATTGCTTCTTGTTGATCTTTAGCACACCAAACATTCATTAGATCTGCATAGCCTGAGCCTTGTAAACCACCACGTGGAAACGCTAAATACTTAACGGTAATACCCGCTTCAAGTAAATCATCAAGCTCGCGGTGTAACTTACGGCAATAACCACAGCTAATATCAGTAAACACAGTTATGCTATGTTTCTCATTTTTAGCTTTGTAAACAATCATTGAGTCTTCGTATTGCGCTAGGCCTTCTTTACGAACGCCATTAAGCGCTTGCTCGGTTAGATTGTTACGGTTATTTAAATCAATCAAGGTGCCTTGCATTAAGTATTGACCATCTGCGCTTGCATACAGCACGCCTTTATCAGTGATCAACTCTTTTAAACCGGCCACTGGGCTTGGGCTAATTTGCTTAACAGTAACACCTAGCTCTGCAAACTTAGTCACGATTGGATCGTTGGCATCAGGAATGGCTGCAACGCCATTGGCAAACGCACTTATACTGGTGCCTAATATCGCACCGGCTAATACTAACTTTTTCATAATGTTCTCTTATATCCTGATAATTCTTAACTACTCAGACCGCCGAAGTACGAAAAAATTCTCACTAAGCGCGCGGATGATGTTGTTGATGTACCAATTTTAACCGTTCATTAGCTACATGGGTATAAATTTGTGTGGTTGATAAATCACTATGCCCTAACATCATCTGTACAACCCTTAGGTCAGCACCATGATTTAGTAAGTGTGTTGCGAACGCATGGCGCAACGTATGGGGCGATAAAGGCGATTCAACTGCTGCCAAAATAGCATAGTGTTTAATACGATGCCAAAAAGTTTGTCGAGTCATACCGACTCCACGCTTTGACGGAAACACAAAATCAGTGGCATGTTTGATCATTTGCGCGCGCCCCACTTTTAAAAATTGCTCGAGCCAATACATAGCCTCTTCGCCAAGCGGCACCAAACGCTCTTTATTACCTTTACCTTTAACAAACACCACTGCTTGGCGCAAATTAATTTGTTCAATACGCAACCCAACTAACTCGCTAACCCGTAAACCCGTTGCATATAATAGCTCTAACATAGCTTTGTCGCGCAAGCCCATCGGCTCTTCAACATTAGGCGCCGCCAAAAGTGCTTCTACTTCATTTTCTGACAACGTTTTCGGCAATGATAGGCCCGCTTTAGGCTGAGCAATATTTACCATTGGCGAATCAGTAATGTGTTTTTCACGTACAAAGTATTGGTAAAAGCGCTTTAACGCGCTAATACTGCGCGCCGTACTGCGAGGCTTTAAACCTAAATCAACACGATGCGCTAAATAGCTTTCAATATCTTGGCCACTCACGGTGAGCAAATCTTGACCTTTTAAAAAGTGGCAAAATTTATCCAAGTCGCTGCGATACGCAGATAAAGTGTTATCGCTTACGTGTTGTTCTAAATAGAGGTTATCTAAAAAAGATTCAAGATAATCGCTATTACCGAGTAGTTCGTCGTGATCTGTAATGGCTGAGTCTAATGACTCATGATCAGGTAACGTGGTCACAGTTATTCTCATAGTTATCAAGGTATCAATTAATAATACCTTACGGTAAACTTCAGCCTATCATATCAGGCAAATACACAGTGATAAATACGATGCAAATTGGTTTATTTTATGGTTCTACCACATGCTATACAGAAATAGCAGCAGAAAAAATTCGCGATATTATCGGTCAAGACATTGTCAGCCTGCATAACATCAAAGATGAACCATTAAAAAATGCAGAAAATTACGACTTTATCATCTTTGGTATCTCCACATGGGATTTTGGCGAGTTACAAGAAGATTGGGAGTCGATTTGGGACGACATTAAAGATGTTGATCTCAATGGCAAAACCATCGCTTTATTTGGCATGGGCGATCAACAAGGTTATGGTCAATGGTTTCAAGATGCACTTGGTATGTTACATGATGAAATAAGTAGCCAACAATATACTTTATTAGGATTGTGGCCGAACGACAGCACGTATGAGTTTGAAGCCTCTAAGGCACTCACCGAAGATGGCAAACACTTCGTTGGTTTAGCCCTTGATGAAGACAGCCAATACGAACACAGTGATGAGCGTATCGCTAACTGGGTTGAACAGATCATGACTGAGTATAGCGAGACATTATAAATCTCGCTGCGTAACACTGATAAGCGCAACAACGAATAGCTAAATTTACGGTTTAACAATGGCCTTATATGTTTCACCGATTAATCAATACATAGTTTATTTTCTATGTAACAAATGATAACGAATCATCTATGACTTATAGATATAATGCGCGGCTTTATGCCGCGCATGTAAAAAGTATTGCCTAGCACTGTAATTATAGTGAGAATGTACGGCCTATAGACAATACAATACGCTCATCTGCAGTATCAATATCTAGGCTGGTGTTCTCGCCCGCTACCTCAATGTCAAAACCCGCTAAACTTGTTTGATAAGCAAGACGATAGTGGTTATACGATTTACCATCGGTATCCCATGCAAACTTATCGCCATCGAGTGAATTTGAAATATCAAAGCTGGCACGCAGTGCGTGATTAGGTGCAAGTTCAATGGTGTGTGCAACCATAGAAATCACATGACCTGCGCCGGTACCAAAATAATCCCAGCTATACCAAAAGTTAAGCTCTGTTTGCCCTAACTCACTTGCGTAACCAAATTTAGTGTAAGCTTCAAAGTAGTTACCATCGCTTGAGTTGCTTTGCCCATGGTAACTGTAATACGCAAGGCCGTAATCAATACTGAGCGCTTCATTTAACTGCGCATAGCGACCGAAGTAAGCATCCCATTCAATATTTGTGTCGTCACCAAAGTCAACGTTTGACGCCCACGTGCCAGCATACATGCCTGACTCGCCAAATGAATAATCAAGGCTACCTTGTAACGCTGGGTCGTTTTGCGTTTGGCTCACACCATTAAAGGTATAATCTGATGCACCGGTTACGGTTGCTGACCAATCAGCCAATACTGAGGTTGAAAAAAGTGCAAACGGTAATGCGACTGCTAATAATGTTTTTTGTGTTGTCATGTTAATTCCTTCGCTACTGTATAAGCTAATATCTAGCTAGCTGATTCAATTTTTGTGTAGTCAATTTTGTTGTCTTTCGGCGAACTATCAATGTTACTCACAGTTTTAACTTTGCTATAGGCAATATAGGCTGCACACGCAAAGAACAAACCAATCACTAACACCCCGACCCACTGGATTTGTAGAAAGTTCTGCTTAAATAATAGGGTTAATAATGAAAGAGCGACAACATTTAGCGCAATATATTTAAATTTACCTAAACGTTTAACCGTCATACCCATATTGTCGGTGTATAAACGGATCAGTGAATCAAGCGAGTTGATCACAAACACTACGCCAACAAATACCATTGCAATATTTTTGATCCCTTGCGTAGCAATACCTGCTTCGTGATACTGATAAAGCACGCCAAACCAAATTGCGATTGGGATTGAAGGGAAAATTAACATTGCCCCCAATACTTGATAGGTTTTTAATCCACCGACAAAACGCGATGTGAATTGACCAATCATAATACTCCACGCAAACCACCAAAATAAATAAAACTCATGGTAATCATTGAGTGGCAGTACAAACTGATTAATATTGCCAAAGTAACTACCAATTAACGTTAAATTATTTGTAAAATCTGACACTTGGCCATTTTCGCCCATAAATGCGCCAAACCACATAAAACCAATTAGCGCTATAAATAACCAGGTAGTTGAAATACTTAGAAAACGTACATATTTAATATCGGTGCTTGAATACACCGCAAAGCAAATAGCTGCGAATACAATTAAATAAAATGACGGAATAATCGACTCACCATCACCTAGACTAGGTAAATACCAAGGTAGGTTAGAGAGCAATAAGAAAGCGGTGAAGGCACAAGTACCAATAATAACTACATTATTGATTAATTTAACCCAAGGAATTTCGAAAAATTTCACTTTAGGTTCTATTACACAGAAATAAAAGCACGTAAGGAAATAGAATCCCCAGATCAGAAAGCCCCAATAACCAAACTCGATAGCTAGTGGATTGGCAAACGCGTACTCTGGGCTTGCTTTTATGTCTGCATAACCTGCAAACTCAGTGAGTGGAAACATGATCAAGCCAACATCTAAGCCTGATGTGAATAAGATGGCGATAAAGGTAAATGTTCTTACCGGTGTGACGCCAACACACTTTACATTGCCCCATTTTACTAAAATTGCAACAATTGTTAGTAGGGTGAAAATAATGCCTGCGCTAAGCCATAAGGTCATAATTCCCTCCCCAAAATAAATGAAAATACATCATTATGTCTCCGTGTTTTTAGTCTCGCATTAACGCACCACAAACAACTTATGATGCGCGCCACTGCAAGCCCCACAGCACAAAGTATGCTGCAGGTGACTTTATTAGATCTCCGAACTACGCTGCACAGTTTGCCATTGAGATTCAACAGCAACCTTTGCTTGCGATTTACTAAGTGGTGGCTTACCTAAAATTAGATCAGCCGCTTTTTCTGCCACCATAATGGTTGGCGCATTTAAATTTCCGTTAGGAACTGTTGGGAAGATTGATGAATCCACCACATGCAGTCCCTCAATGCCATGTACTTGAGTGTTTGAGTTTACTACTGCCAGTTCATCTTCACCCATTTTACATGAACATGAAGGATGGTAAGCACTCTCAACTGCCTGACGTACAAAAGCATCTATTTGTTCATCTGTTTGAATCTCTTTACCTGGTTGGATTTCGCCATCGCGGTAATCATCAAATGCACTTTGCTCAATGATTTCACGTGTTAAACGCACACAGGCTCTAAACCCTTCAATATCATCTTGATGCTGTAAATAGTTAAATTGGATCTTAGGTGCAACCGATGGATCAGCCGATTTAATTGTTACTGCACCGCGGCTTTTAGGTTTGTTATGCCCTACATGGACTTGAAAACCATGGCCATCAAAAGCACTTTTACCGTCATAACGAATTGCCGCAGGTAAAAAGTGATATTGAATATCAGGCCACTCAACCCCCGGTTTTGAGCGAATAAATGCACAAGATTCAAAATGATTAGTCGCCCCAAGACCGCTGCGGTTTAATAACCAACGCGCGCCAATAAGGCCCTTTGAAATAAGGCCAAGCTTGCCGTTTAAGGTAATTGGCTGCTTACACTTATACTGGAAATAAAACTCCAAGTGATCTTGCAGGTTTTGCCCAACTCCAGGTAAATGGTGCTTAACCTCGATACCTGCGGCTTTAAGTATTTCGCTGTCGCCAATACCCGAAAGTTGCAAGACATGCGGCGAACCAATCGGACCGGCACTTAAAATAACGTCTTTACTGGCCTTTGCCTTAACAATATCGCCATTAACTTTGTACTGCACGCCAACGGCTTTTTTGCCTTCAAGCAACACCTTTTCAGCCAACGCACCAGTAACAATAACTAAGTTTTTACGTGACTTCACTGGGTCTAAATATTCACGACTTGCAGAGCTGCGCACACCGTCTTTAACGGTCATGTGCATTGGACCAAAACCCTCTTGCTGCGCTGCGTTATAATCGTCAGTGGCTGCATATCCGGCTTGCTGGCCCGCTTTGATAAAGGCTTTATAAAGCGGGTTCGCCATTTCATTACCGTTGTTCACACCCAAAGGGCCACGATCACCACGATAGTCGTTTTTACCTAAATAGAATGATTCTGCTTTTTGAAAATACGGTAAACAGGATTGATAATCCCACCCTTGTGCACCATGTTGTTGCCATTCATCAAAGTCTTTAGCATGGCCACGTACATACACCATGCCATTAATAGATGATGAGCCACCTAACACTTTGCCACGCGGGCAGTGCATTTGACGATCATCTAGATACGGTTCAGCTTCACTATGAAACTGCCACGCGTATTTATCTGAATTCATCGGAATTGATAGCGCGGTAGGCATTTTAATAAAAATGCTTTTATCGCTGCCGCCAGTCTCTAATAATAAAACGCGGTTGCTGCTATCTTCGGATAAACGATTAGCCAGTACACAGCCTGCCGACCCTGCACCCACTATGATGTAATCATACGTTAGTGCAGTCATTAAAATGGGCTCTCTATATTAGTCATACCGACATAAATCGATTTAGTTTGGGTGTAATGATCAAGTGTTTCAATACCATTTTCACGACCGATACCTGACTGCTTATAACCGCCCACAGGCATTTCTGCTGGCGAATTGCCGTAGCTGTTGATCCAACAAATGCCTGCTTGCAGCTGATGAATAACACGGTGTGCGCGCTTAATATCTTTGGTAAACACGCCTGCAGCAAGGCCTAAGTGAGTATCGTTAGCACGGTGAATTACATCATCTTCGTCATCAAACGTTAATACGCTCATTACGGGACCAAAGATTTCTTCTTTGACGATCGTCATATCATCAGTGCAATCAATAAATACCGTTGGTGCAACAAAGTAACCGTTTGGTGCAGAGGCTGGGCTAAGCGTTTTACCACCCGTTAATAACGTTGCACCTTCGCTGATGCCTTTATCGATATAGCTCATCACTAATTGTTGATGCTTTTTGGAAATTAATGCGCCAAAGTTAACGTTAGGATCGAGTGGATCGCCCGCTATAATATTTTCTTCAGTGCGTGTTTTAAGCTCATCAATAAATTGCTGATAAACATTTTTGTGAACATAAATACGGGTGCAGTTAGTGCAAATTTCACCTTGCGTATAAAAATTACCTAACATTGCAGCACTTACTGCCTGTGAAATATCGGCATCATCAAATACTAGCAGTGGTGATTTACCACCAAGTTCCATGGTGACATCTTTTAATGAACCCGCAGCACTAGCAACTACTTTTTTACCTGTGCCTACTTCGCCGGTAAACGATACTTTCTCAATATCAGCTGATTGTGTTAACCACTGGCCAACTTCTGCTGCACCTTGCACCACGTTGAACACGCCTGCAGGTACACCCGCTTCGATGAATATTTCGGCAAGCTTAATTGCGCCAAGTGGCGTTTCTTCAGAAGGTTTAAAAATAAATGCATTTCCGGCAGCCAAAGCTGGGCCTGATTTCCAACAAGCGATTTGCAGCGGGTAGTTCCACGCACCGATTCCGGCACAAATCCCTAATGGCTCTTTACGGGTATAATAAAAATCTTCGCCAACCATTTGCTGCTGGCCAACTTGGGCAGGTGCTAGCCCTGCAAAATACTCGATTACATCAGCGCCAGTTTGCACATCAACACACTCGGCTTCTTGCCATGGTTTACCGGTATCTAGCACTTCTATTTTTGCAAGTAAATCATTACGCTCGCGCAATAATGCAACCGCTTTTAGTAAGATACGACTACGTTCAATCGGACTCATAGTTGACCATGCAGCAAATCCTTGTTTAGCACTTTGAATAGCCGCATTTTGAATAAACGCATCTGCCACTTCTACATAATAAATTACGTCATCTGTTGCTGGGTTTTTAACTGCAAATGTTTCGCCACTTTGATTTTTTAAAAAGTGACCATTGATAAAGTTTTGATAAACAGGTGTTGTCACATTAAGCTCCATACTGTTTGATAAGTGAACATACAAAGTTTTTTGCTAGCTGTTCACAATGTGCAAATTGATCTTGATCAGACTTACTTAGTACCGCTCTTAACCATAAGCCATCGATCATTGCCGCACATAATTGCGCTGCAAGTTTGGCTTCATCATCACCCATCAATTGTTTAAATGAGCTGACTAAATTACTAAGAAGTCGTCGGCTATTTACGTTCTGTAAGCGATGCAACTGAACATCGTGCATCGATTGCGCCCAAAAGCTTAACCAAGTTTTAGTGGTATCGCTGCGCTGTTGTAATCTGGCAAAGTTAGCTTCTATTATCAGCATTAACCTTTGCTCAGGGGTCGTTGTTGGCGTTACTTGTTTGATCAGCTCGTGTTTTAGATTGGTTAATAAATAACGCACAGTGGCTTCTATCAAGCCCTGCTTACCACCAAAATAATGACTAATAATGCCCGACGATAATCCTGCTTTTTTACTGATACTATTAATGGTTGTTGCTTGTAAGCCAAATTCAGCAACCGAACTAATAGTAGCGTCAATTAGCTGCTGACGACGGACAGGTTCCATTCCAACTTTAGGCATATTTTTATTAATTGAACGTTCAATAAAAATAAAGATTAAAGTAATGGAACTGATAATTCAAGGTTGACAAACTGTGAATAGGCTAAAATGAAGAGAGCTAAGTGACCCTAAGTAACTGTACTAGCGTTGATAAATCGGCTTAGAAAAAAGTTGCGAAAAAAATTGAAAAACAGCTGTTTTTTAAGTAAATGATACAAAAATCAGCTATATTAGGTTGAAAATCATATCTGGTTAGTCTCAGGTGTCACTTTTAAAATCACAGAATTATCTATCAAAAAAAACAAACTATAGGAAACTCGATGTCTAATTTTAATGAATATAAAGTATTGCATGTTGTTGAAGGTGGCTGTGGCACATTGCTGCTAGGTTCGAGCGGGTTACCACTTAAAAGGCTAGAAGCAACACTTAATGATGAAGCACAAAATGGCTGGCAACTGGTATTTCAGGTTATCGAAAGCAAACGTTTTTTGCTATTTTGGTCACGCGAAGCTGTGATCTTAACGTTAGGCAGAAACCGTGCTTAAAGCAATGACGCTTAGTGCAATTCGCCGCTATCAAAAAAATGGCGGCGCTAAGGCACATTTTAATATTAGTTGTAATTTCAGTCCTTCCTGCTCAGAGTTTACTCATCAAGCAATTACTAAATATGGGCTAGTGAAAGGTCTGTTTATTGGCGTAAAAAGAATACGGCGTTGCAATAACCCCGACTGTGTAACCGTAAAATCCGATCCACTTCCTTAAGGCTTATTAATGCCATGACATCAGAACAACTAAATGCTCAAGAAGAGCAGCTTCGTTCAGAGGTAAATGCATTGTCCCCTGAACAGCGTAAACTATTTTACCAGCAAGAAAAGCGTCTCGTTAAAGACCCTGATACTTATGCGGTACTGAATTGGTTTTTTGCCGCAGGTTTACACCACTTTTACTTAGGTAGATTTCAACGTGGTGCGGTGAATTTAACGCTGATGCTAATTGGCATACTCACTATTTATAGCTTTGGCGTATTTTTAATCATCGTCGTTTTGTTAATTGAATTACCACAGCTTTTTAAGAGTCAACGCATCGTCCATCAATATAACAATCAAGTTATGGCTGATATTCTAAAACAACTAACCGACTCTTGATTACTTAAAGCAAATGCTAGATACTGTTTTTTTATACAGTTACGGTGTGTGTTATGAAAAAAGAATTACCCGAAAAATATTATTTAGCCCACTTTAAAGAGCTAATAACATTTATCGACACTCAATGCAGACACTTATTAGAGCAAAAACACGTCGATTTCATTAATAAAGCAAACCGACTTACTGAGCAAGGCCAGTGCATGCTGGCACGCATTTATTCTCGTAAACCTTTACTCGTAGCAATCACCACACTTAATTATAATGAAATAGACAGCCCTGCACTGGCACTCGAAGAGCTAAAAACAGCACAGCTCATTAGTCATCCAAATTACACTGACTATCAACACGTACTCGCACATCTAACTAAACCCGCATTGCTAGCACTACTTGCGCCTTTCGATATCCAACCTAGTATTAAAAAAAGCGTTACTAAAGCGCAATTAGTAGCACAGACTTGCGATTTTTTTGCTACTAAGCCGGAACATTTAACCTGCCTTTATAACCAGTTTGTTATTAATAACCGCTTTGCTGTGTATGAATACTTTGAATTTCTATACATAGGCCGCTTAAGCACTGGTGATATTAACCATCAAAATAGCTTTGTACTGCGTGATTTGGGCCTAAGAACCACACGAGAAAACCATACAGTAAGTTTAGCTCGCTTTGATACACGTGAAGAGGCGCAATCTAACTACGCGCTAAATCGTTATCGCATGGCATTTAAAAGCGCGCAAAGTGATGACGAATATCAAGCTTTAGCTATTGAGCTTATTAATCAACCGGCCGAAGGTACATTAGCAGTCAACCTTAAAAACAAGCTCCTTTTACGACTTCACCAACAACTAAAAAAATATAATATTGAGCTGTGTTTTACACTTTTAAATGCCTGTGAAAATAGCGCTGAAGCAACTGAATTACAAATACGCGAGCAATACCGCCAAGGTAATAAAGAGTGGGTAAAAATCCAGCTTGAAACCATCATCGAAGATCCGCTCACTGATGATTTACTGTATTTTGCTGATGACTTTTTAATGCGTAAATTTAACAAGCAAACTCGCTCTCGCTTAAGTGCAATGCTCGCCGATACGCAATGTGTTATTGAAATTGATGAAGTTTATCGAAACGATGTAGAGCAAGGTGTTACAGAACACTACACTCAACAAGGGTTAACTGTTTTTTATACCGAAAATACGCTTTGGCAGAGCCTTTTTGGTTTAGTTTTTTGGCGCGAGCTTTATATAGATACTCCCACCCCACCTTGCAATGAGTTTGATATGTTTCCACAATCATTGAGAACCGACTGCTTTTATCATACCCAACACCAACAAATTGAAGCACTACTAGCAAACTGGCAAACACCGGATGATTTACTAAAACACGTTTGTAAAAGTGCCGCCCGTTATTTTGAGCAAGCTAATGGGCTGTTTCGCTGGCATAGCGAGCTATTACGACCATTAGAAGTGCTGATTTTAAATAGCTCATTAGCAGCGCTAAAAAGTCACTTAAAGAATATGACCATGCGCTTTATGCAGCTTAAAGATGGTTACCCTGATTTGATGGTGCTAAATGCTAATAAACTCCATTTTGAAGAAGTAAAAGCCCCAGGTGATAAATTAAGACGTAATCAGTTAACAACGATTGATTGCCTAAAAAGTACTGGATTCAATGTACACATTGCGGCCGTAAAATGGGTTAATGATCCCAATCGTATTTACAGCGTGGTCGATATTGAAACCACCGGTAGTTTAAAGGGCGGCAATCGGATCACCGAAATTGGCATAGTCAAAATGCAACACGGCAAAGTAATTGATACTTGGTCAACACTTATCAACCCGCAAATGCGCATTCCTAAGTTTATAGTGTCTTTAACAGGTATTAATGACGCAATGGTAGCAACTGCACCACGCTTTACTGAAATAGCTGAGACTTTACTTAATAAACTAAAAGGCACTATTTTTGTGGCTCACAATGTAAACTTTGATTACGGCTTTATTCGTAAAGAATGTGAAATGGCGGGTATCCACTTTAAAATGCCAAAATTATGTACTGTGGTTGAATCTCGCAAAGCGTTTGCTGGTTTAAAATCATACTCTTTAGGTAACCTCAGTGCGCATTTTGACTTAAACCTAATAAGCCATCACCGAGCACTCGCTGATGCCAGCGCAACCGCAGAATTACTTTTACTCATTCAACAAAGTCAAAATTGATATCCCATTAAATAGGATACTCCCCCCACTTATGAGGCATAAAAAGCTTAATTGAAAATTTGTAAATAGCGGCCAAATGTTCTAAACCTTAAGAGTAGCCTTTAGAGGAAGTTCCTTATGCCGTCAACAAACACAATAGATAAACACTCCGAATTTGCGCGCTGTTTAGAGTGCAATAAGGTCAGCACTTTTGCAGCATTTCATTGGCTGGCACTGGCCTTTAAAGATATGGCCAGCGCCCCTATTTTAAGCTTGATTTATGGGATTGTTTTCACTCTGATCCCGCTGGCAATTGTCTATTTCGCGGTGTTCACTGACAGCTACTTAGTTGTTTTACCAGCCAGTGTCGCATTTGCTCTGATCGGCCCAGTATTTGCGGTCGGTCTCTATGATGTTGCTTGGGAGCTAGAAAAAGGCCACACACCAACACTTAGCCATTCTCTAAAATCAATGTTCAGAAATCCGGTCGGTGAATGGGGATTTGCAATTTTACTGATGGTAATAATGATTATATGGATGCGACTGGCAGCGATAGTTCATGCACTTTACCCCAGTCATGCTAATCCTACATTTGAAGAACTCTCCGCTTTTTTAACTTTAGGTACCATTATCGGCGGAATTTTGCTGGTTACTGTATTTGCTATTTCAGCATTTACTCCACAAATTATGATGGAAAGACGGGTCGATATAATGACCGCGGTTATGTCTTCAATGAATGCCGTTAAAACCAACTTTTCAGCGATGATTGTTTGGTCTGCATGTATTTTTATACTCGTAGCCCTTGGTTTTGTCACTGGTGCTACTGGTTTTATAGTGATTATGCCACTACTTAGCTATGCCAGCTGGCACGGCTATATTGCCGTAATTAAAACCAAAAAAGCCCGCAGCTATGAATAAACTAAAATGCATAAAGGCCAGTAAAACTGGCCTTTTTCTTGGAATGAATACCTAAGTGAGCTTTATTACAGCTACTTTTTGCCTGTCAGCATTGCGCTCATAACGCCATCACGTTTGATTAAACCATGATAAAGCGCGGCACTGATGTGCATAAAAATCATTGCTAAAAACAACCAAGCTACAATGCCATGCATTTCTCGGAAAAATGCAAAGTATTTAATATCAGCGTCAAGCAAATTAGGTAACTGAAATAACCCAAAAAACTGCACCACACGCCCGTCCGCATTTTGCATTAACCAGCCAGATAGCGGCATCAGTATCATCGCGCAATAAAGCCCAAAGTGAGTGATATGAGCTGCAAACCGCTGCAACCTAGGTAACTCAGTGGGTAAAGTAGGCGTGCAACTGCGCACTTTATTTATTAATCTCAGCACAACTAAAATGAGCGCTAAAATACCAGTAGATTTATGTAAGGTAACAGCCTCAACCTGCCAAACGGCCAAGCTTTGTACCATTGATAACCCTAAAAATAGCATCGATATTAACATCAGCGCCATCACCCAGTGTAATAACCGACTGCCTGCTGAGTAACCCTTATTTGCTGACATTATTCACCTCCGTTTGTTGCGCTAACTTTAGCACCTAACAATGTTTCTTTTGCACGACGACGATAGGACTGCGCATACGCGGCACCACGCGCACGTAAAATCGGATCGGCTGTCGCACTCATACCCTGCGGTAACACCAACGGATCAAAGTTTGCGTCGCCACAGGCTGCGTTTTCTTGGTTGTGCCAAGAAACGATTGATAATGTGCCAGCATTTATCGTCTGTCTATCTGAGGGCCACGGTATGGTTGGATTATTTTCATCATCATTAGACGCCGCTAAGGTAAAAATTAAATCAAATTTAACAGCGTTTTGATCTAAACGTGATGCCAACTCTTGTTGAAGTGCGTTGGCCGATGACGTATCGAGCAGCGCAGCATTATTTGTCGCTTTGTGCGGACGCGCAACCCAACGCACAGCTTGTTTATCACCTAGCTCATTATGTAAATAAAACGCATTGATACTATGATAACGTTCAGCGGCAAAACTATTGGCAGGCACATAGTCAGCTTTCCAATCATTAAATGCTTTACTTTCTGGATGTGCTTTAAAGAACGCTGTTATTTTTTCTGGGTCTCGTTGTTTTGTTATAGGATCCGGTGATAATGCCTGCAATTGCTGAAAAAATGCCTCAGGTGTAGCAACTGCCATTACAGGAGGCGTATTCATAGCAACACGCCATTCATCGACTGTGCCACTGTTTACTGCAAATGCTAGACTGCGCACCGGTGCTTTTAAATCTGGCGCGGTTGGATTATTACCTGCAATTGAGAAACGCCCATAAAATGGCGTACTGCCCTTTTTAAACACCTCTGCGACCGAGTAAGAAGATAGTGCCCCTGTTGATTCAAAATTACCCGTTATACACATACCCTTAGCATGCGCACGACGAAAACCGGCATGTGGTGTGTCACCTTGCTGCAAATCAACAAATTTTTGTGCTGTTACTGCATCACGATTAAATGCGCCTGCAAAATAAAGTGTCGCCGTTGCAAAAACAGCCATCGACCCTAGTAATAAGCTACCTCGATAAAGTATCGCTGGCATACCCAACCTACTGCGTTTAACTTTAGTCATCCTACTCACGACCTCTTGAAATGATTATTATTATTAGTGCCCACATGCAAAGACCGACGAAAGAGGAAAACTATTTCAACAAATTAAAAAACTTCGCTCTAAAGTTAACTATTACCTCTGTTAGGATTTATTTTTAGACCTAAAGTTGTGCATATTTAGGAGAGATATTGCAATATTCTATATTGGATGAAGTCAATATTTATATCTATTCGCAGGACAAGTGTTGCCCAGGACCATACAAGCAAGTTAGCCTTCAACATGGCTATCAGCAAACATTGAATTTAAAAAGCACCTTGATAACCCGCTTTGCATTAACTGTTTTAAATAACCTAGCAGGTCATCCTATTAAAATGACAATGCCACACTCATTTCATAACTTTGTGGCTCTTTCCTTACGTCATAGTAGCTATCTGGCGCATAGGTAGGGTTATAATGCTGTTTATCAAACATATTTTTTACACCAATAGTCCATTGCCACGCACTTTGCTTACTAGGGCGATAACTCAAGTGAGCATCCAAAGTCCAGTAGCTACCTTTATTATCTCGTTGTGCAATTTCTGGCACTTTTACACTGGTATGATAGCTTAGGCTTTGGTTACGCCGACTAAGGTAATTAATTCCCGCATAAAATGAAAATTGCTCATCCTCCATAAACAGCAGCCAATTTAATGTATCTTTTGCCAATGACGCTTGCTCTGAATTAACTCGGGTATAATTAAATGAAGTACTAATGCGGTTAAAGTGAGACCAATCTGCATAATATTGATTATTCCACTCAACTTCATATCCAGGAACGTGTAATTGCTCACTGCTATTTTCGTAAGGCTTACCATTTACAGACTGAATAAACTCACTCAAGTAACTGCTAAACCCGCGCAGAGTAATATTATTATTAGCTGAAAAATGATAAACCCACTCACCTTCAAATGTCTCTATTTGTTCAGGATTTAGATTTGGATTTCCTGATATATTATTGTCACTGCGCACTTCATATTGCTGTAAAAAAGTAGGCGCTCGAAAAGCCGTTCCCCATATCAATTTACCAGACCACTGTTCATTACCTTGATAAGTCACAGCAATCCGCGGAGAAGTTTCTGAGCTGAACTCAGGGTAGTCATCAACCCGCACACCAACCGTCAATCCTAAGCGTTGCTCAAAAAATAGTGATTCTTGTTGAAAGTAAATAGCTCGGTTATGGCTTGATGGTGTTAAGTCACCATCTCGAATCACCCTTGATTCATACTCATTAACTTCTACCGCGTTTTGTTTTTTTATCGTCTCATGATATTCACCAACTTGACGTTGTTGAAAGGTCAGCCCCAAAATAGCATGGTGATTTGGATTAAACGCGTAACTCCACTGACTGCGCACACCATTTGATGTGGAATCCAAGTCTGAGTCAGAATAAAAATCAATATTGCCCTGCAGATCGGTAATCGTGCGCTCAAAGTAGCGCTTCACCTTGTAGGTATACAATTGATTTTCTATCGATAATTTATCAAAGCTAAGTTTATTTTGAATGTGCGCACTGAGTGTTTGATAGCGTTGAGATTTATATTGATTTGACGAATAATGAGGATACTCTGTCGTGTAATCATCATAATTTATAGCAAATTGCCACTGTTCATTGCGTAAAGACACTCCCAGACTTTTAGCATCAACATTATTATCATGCGTTGATGCAAAACCGTTGCGGTCATATTGTTGAGGATAGCCTTTGCTATCTAAGAGTCGCCCTGACAAAACAAATGTTCCGCCCGCAAACTCTTTCCCCGTATTGATAGTAGCTGATTGACGGTCGTAACTGGCAACCCCTGCTGAGATGCGAGTTCGTTCAGGCGCTTTTGCTTTCGTAAAAATAGAAATCAAACCTGAATATGCATCACCACCATATAATGCAGATCCTGGTCCGCGGATAACTTCTATTCGCTCAATATTATTTATTTGTATCTGTTCATCAGGAGACCAGCCTCCAATTAAACCTTCCCGCTGAGGTACGCCATCAATAGTTAACATTACTTTGCTGTTTCGACCTGATGGAATGCCTCGGATCCACACCATGTCTCGGCCATTTCGCCGCGATAGTATTTGTACGCCAGGCAACATTTTCAATATATCTGATAGCGTTCGCGCGCCCATACTTGCAATTTGAGTGGCGTTAACTGAGCTAATAATATTCGGCGCTTGGCTTATCTTTTTTACGGTTTGTGAAGGGCTCACAACTTCAATGTTAAGTAAGCTCTCAAGCGGGATCTCAAATAGGTTAGTATCTTGCTCATTACTATATGAAAAACTTGGCAAAGCTGCCAAGCACATAACTAATGAATTAAGCGGCAAATAACGAGTCAAACGTTTAGGCTTCATATCATACTTAATAAAACTAATAACCATAAAAAGGCTAGCTTAATTACCACTATATTGCCACAAGACAACACCAAGTTTTTACTCTAGCTGATTAATTTTTTTGAAATTAATAGCAAAACAACTATAAGAATAAATGCGCAGGAAGGTACACTTCTTGGCGCAGCAACTCTCGTCCTTGTTTAAGTGCATTGTTATACGAAGGTTTATTATCAGCATGAATGTAGCCAAAGAAAAATTCAAAATCTTGCATATGCTGTTGATAATATAAACGCTGCATTGGGGATGCAAAGCCCTGTCCTCTAAATTGCCCAGTAATAAAAATATCACTGATTAGTAAACCGTTAAACCCTAGCTCATCGCTCGACTCAGCCATTATCATACCCAGTGGCTTACCTCTATAAAACGCCGCGCTGCACAATCCGGCTGCAATAGCTTCGCTGATATCGTCTTTTTCGCTAATTGGTACTATTGTTGCCATTTCAGGATGCTGCATTAAAAACTGAGTATAGTCACGCTCATACCAAGGCCAATCTTTATCAAGTTCAAACGGCTGCAATGCAATATCTGCACAGAGTAATTCATCAACAGTCAGTTTAGGATCTTGTGCTGCTAACAATGAATCAACAGCGCGGCTACCGGCCAAACTTAGCAGTTGTTTGGCTGGTATTGATCCTGGTGCTGGCCATATACAAATATATCTAGGCGTACACCAGCAAAATACCTTACTAATATAGCGGACCAGCTGTGCAAGTAATGGTTCTGATAACGGATGCTCACTAAACACTTCAAACATAGTCTCGTCATCATCATTACGACAAACACTGACTATAAATAAGCTACCATCATCAGCTTCTACAACTTGCGCGTATAGATCATCATCTGGCACGCTGTCACTAATTGCCCGCCTTTGACGAAGCTCGGCAAAATGCTCTGCATTACAATCTTCATTCAGCGCAAGTAAGTCTTCACACTCTTTAGCGATTGCTTTTTCAGTATCTAAACCTATAATTTTATTTAAATTATAAGTTTTTAAAACTCCCTGACCTAAGCGACGTAAACATTTTTCATCAATTTTATATAATGGATAATGACGCATAACTTCCCTTTAATGACTGTTTTTAGTTAATATGGGGACAATAAAGACGTAAATCAACTAAATGATAATTAAGTGATTAATGAGCTCTTTGTAATACGCAATAACGGTTGGTTAACGCATCTAGCAGCAACATATAAAATGCCTGAAAGATTATATTTATTATCTTGCTATCGGCCTTATTCACTCCTATAGTCTGCAAATTATCACTCCTTAATTTTGAATTACTTTGTCTATCAAATCCCGCGTTCCTGTCAGTCAGTTTGGTGAATTATTAGGTTATGCGCCTGGTAATGTTGCTGTTTATTCGTCTGATTACGATACAGCTGACGAAACAATTTATCCTAACCGTAGCGCCTATCGTAGTTACCTCGATGGTATTTACATGGGCTATAAATGGCAATGTGTTGAATTTGCGCGACGCTGGATGTATCTCAATCATGGCTATATTTTTGATGATGTTGCAATGGCTTACGATATTTTTGAGCTACGCTCAGTGCGTGACATAAACAATCAAACCAGGTTGCCTTTACAAGCATTTCGTAATGGTGCAAAACACCACCCAGTGGTAGGAAGTTTACTCATTTGGGAAGAAGGCGGTGAATTTGAAGAAACTGGCCATGTTGCGGTGGTGGTTGAAGTACATCAGGATAAAATTCGTCTTGCTGAACAAAACGTGGCCCATCAGCTATGGCCGCAAGATCAACAGTGGTGTCGCGAACTCAAAGCGAAAGTCACAAAAGAAGGTGACTACTGGATTGAGTGCTCTTACAGTGACGCCACTATTTTAGGCTGGATGACACAAACTGAGCACAGCGAATTTAGTGAACCGACGCCTGAAATAAGCACTGATCTGTTTGCCATAAAAGCCCAATATGCCACTGATTATGGGCAAGCCACTAAGTCATGGCTTAACATTGCCAATGACGATGAAGCAGCCTACGTAGAGATGATGCATGGGCATAAATTGACTTCAGTTAATGCTGATCAACATCATTATTTTACAATTTCAAAAACCGCTCAACAAACTATTGAACATGCTACCAATGAATTACATGGCTTGTTTATGCATGCAACAGACTATGTACTGCAGCATCCTGAGCTATTAAAAAAGTTTAATTTACCCGATGCGGTGCTCAATAAGATCCGCCAATCCTGGGATAATCGCTTAAATCAACTGATCACCAGTCGATTTGATTTTGCATTAACTCCCGCAGGCTTGAAAGTCTATGAATACAACTGCGATTCAGCATCGTGCTATATGGAAAGTGGCAAAGTACAAGGTAAATGGGCCAAACACTTTGGTGTTAAAACGGGCATTGATGCCGGCCATGATTTATTTAAAGATTTAGTAAGGGCATGGCGAAAAAGTGAAGTAAACGGCCTTGTCCATATATTGCAAGATGATGAGCCAGAAGAACATTACCATGCATTGTTTATGAAAGAAGCCATTGAAGCCGCTGGTTTTGAGTGCAAAGTAATCATTGGTTTGACTGATTTACACTGGGACGCAGCGGGCAATATTGTTGATGCTGATGGCGAAAAACTCAGTTACGTTTGGAAAACATGGTCATGGGAAACCGCTCTTGATCAAATAAGACTAGAGTGTGAGGCAGATCAATCCCAAAGCGATGATTTTGAGCCGCACTGGCAATCTGGTAAAACCCCACGCTTGGTCGATGTATTACTTCGTAAAAATGTGATGGTTTTTGAGCCGCTATGGACATTAATACCCAGTAATAAAGCAATTTTGCCAGTACTGTGGAGTTTATTTCCAAATCATCCGTTTTTACTCAATACTGCATTTGATTTAAATGATGAGCTATTGCAAACAGGCTATGTCGTTAAACCGATTGTTGGTCGATGCGGTGCAAATATTCAACTCGTTGATGAACAACAACACGTAATAGAAAAAACAACGGGTCATTTTGCCTCTCAAGAGCAAATATACCAGCAGTTATTTGCCCTTCCTAAAGTAGCTGACTACTTTGTGCAAATATGTAGTTTTACCGCAGCAGGTAAATACGCCGGTGCTGGCGTACGCGTTGATAAAAGCATGATTATAAACGGCCACAGCGATTGTATGGCACTGCGTATCAGCGATGATAGTTACTATAGTTCTTAACTAAAGAAGAGCCATTCTAACAATAAAATGGCTCTTCTTCACATAAAAAGCTGACTATTGCCTGTGACTTCTATGTGGCTACAAGTTTATCAAAAACTTACCTTAATATGTCCTAATGTTAAATCGAAGCAACATAAATAACGCCAGCATACTTATTAAAATGAAAATCCCTTTATGTGCAAATTCCCTACACCTAAATTTTTTCATAACACATGCTTTTAAAGAACCCTTTACGCAAACAATACACAGTGCTAATATCGGTACACTATTGATTTTAAATTTAATACTCATTTAAAATCAATATATTAAATTATAAATAAGGATGATGATATGAAATTAATTAACACCACTTTGTTGCTTGCAACTTTTATATTTACAGCAATAGCATCTAATGCATCTGCCGCTACTGATCCATGGTATGTATATGCAAGTAAAGTAAATGGTTATAGGATGTGTGCTCAAGCCAGCCCTGGATCTGGATGGTATAAAGCAAGCCCAAATGGTTATTCAACTAAAGGCGCATGTAACTACTATGAAAGATAATATTTAATTAATTCGCCTTAATTTTGAGCTTTGCGAGCAAGGCTCTATTAACCTCAACTATTAATAAGATAGATTATCCAACTACTTTACGCCCGCTCATCTTTTGGTGAGTCCATCACTACATGCGAAGTGATCGTTCGTACCTGTGGGATTGATCCTAAAACATCAGCATGGAATGCTTTATAAGACTTAATATCAGCGGTTTCTACTCTAAGTAAATATTCAAATGCTCCTGTGACATTATGGCACTCTTTAACTTCATCAATAAACTCAAGTGCTTGTTCAAAAGCTCGTTGTGATTTCGTAGAGTGCTCATTTAAACCCACCCCCACATACGCGACAAAACCAAGTCCAAACGCTTGATTATTAATAACTGCTCGGTAGCCTTTGATCACACCTGCTTTTTCTAACTCTTGTACACGGCGCAAGCATGCTGATGGGGATAAACCAACCAAATCAGCAAGTTCAGCGTTGGCAATTCGACCACTGCGCTTTAATTCTTGCAATATCCTGTCGTTAATTCGATCTTTTTTCATATTAAGTTGCTAAAGTAAATTTTTAATAGATTAATAAGCGCAAAAATTGCGAGCCATACAAAATATAATTGCACAATCATTATCAACTGAGCAACTATAAATGAATATTGAATTGGTATCAGCATTAGCATTATTTGCACTTGTATCTTCCATCACCCCAGGTCCTAACAACCTGATGTTAATGAACTCAGGCGCTAACTTTGGTTTTAAACGTTCATTGCCACATTTACTCGGCGTAACAATTGGCTTTGTGATCATGCTCGTATTGGTTGGTTTAGGTGTCATGCAATTATTTGACTTTGTGCCATGGAGTTACCAGCTATTAAAAGTGCTTTGCATTGCTTATTTGCTTTATCTTGCTTATAAAATTGCCAGTAATAAAACTCCTATCGGTGCTAAAAATAGCGATACTAGACCTCTTTCTTTTGTACAAGCATCTTTATTTCAATGGGTTAACCCGAAAGCCTGGACTATGGCATTAAGTGCAGTGAGTGTTTATGCCCCATCCAAAGGAATTGGTGCAGTGGTACTTGTAGGTCTTATTTTCGGTATAGTTAATTTACCCTGTGTCTGCTCATGGACGTTAGTCGGACAAAAGCTACAAGTATGGCTAAAAGATCGCAAGCGCCTACGAGCATTCAATATTTTTATGGCTGTATTGTTAGTCGCCTCGGTACTTTTTAGTATGCTGTGAGTAATAAAACAAATAAACGCCTTAACAATGGCAACTTGGTTAAGTTGCCATTGTTAACCTCAATTTCAGATAACAAATCAATTTCCAGCAGCTAACTTATAAACCCCCTCGCGAACTAAAACTTTGATCTACTGCAACATGACTATGCTTGCCTCGTGCAATTATGGAGAGACTTGCAAACAGTACTGACACTTATCTATATTCATGAAGAGGGATGGCTAATGACGAATAAAGCAATAGCGAAGTTTAATATTTCTGCAACCGCAGCAAGTAATTTCCAACATGAAGCTGACGCAACGGCTGATTTTTGGGGCAATAAACCACTTAATACCTTGCCCCCTCATGATTTTATTGCTCCTTATGCACGTCATAAAACGCTGCCTACACCCGGTATAGAAAAACGTAATGCTTGGATCATTGGTGGAGGTATTGGTGGCCTAGCAGCGGCATTTTATCTTATCCGTGATGGCCATATGAGCGCTGAAAATATTACCATTTTGGAAGAAATGGATATTGAAGGCGGTTCAATGGATGGCGCGGGTAACCCTGATGACGGCTATATTATTCGTGGTGGCCGTGAAATGAACTGGAATTACGACACCTTGTGGGATCTGTTTCAAGACGTTCCCGCTGTTGAACTGCCCGAAGGCTATTCTGTGCTTGATGAGTACCGTTTAATTAATGATAACGACGCTAATTACTCACAAGCCCGTTTAATAAATAAATGCGGTGAGATACTCGATGCAAGTGACTTTGGCCTGAATAAAGCCCAGCAATGGGAGCTGATCCGTTTAATGCTCAAGCGCAAAGAAGAGCTTGACGATCTCAGCATTGAAGACTATTTCAGCAAAGGTTTTTTACAAAGCAATTTTTGGTTTTTATTTCGTACTATGTTTGCCTTTAAAAATTGTCATAGCTTGTTAGAAACTAAACTGTATTTGCATCGCTTTCTTGATTCTATTGATGGCTTTGCCGACATGTCTGTTTTACTTTTTCCGAAATATAATCAATACGATACCTTTATTAAACCGCTTGCTAATTTATTACGAGACAAAGGCGTGAATTTTCAATTTGCAAGCCGTGTAAACGATCTGGATATAACATTTACCGGTAATAAAAAAACCGTAACGGGGATCCATGCCACTATAAAAGGTCAAGCACAGCATATTAACGTTGCTCCAGACGATTTAGTTTATGCACTAACGGGTTCAATGACAGAGCATACCGCTTATGGCGACATGCAAAATGTGCCCGAGCTAAACTGTGAAAAACACGATCCCGGCGAAAATAGCGGGTGGAATTTATGGAAAAACCTCGCGAAGAAATCAGCTGTTTTTGGTAAACCCGAAAAATTTTATGGCGATATTGATAAATCTATGTGGGAGTCAGCCACACTAACTTGCAAGCCATCCCCACTTATAGATAAGCTAAAGACATTATCAGTAAACGATCCTTACTCTGGTCGCACGGTAACTGGCGGCATTATTACTTTTACAGACTCTAACTGGCTATTGAGTGTAACGTGTAACCGCCAACCTCATTTTCCAGATCAACCCGATGATACGTTAGTACTTTGGGTCTATGGTTTATTAATGGACAAACAAGGTAATCGTATCGTTAAAACAATGCCACAATGTAGCGGTGAAGAAATAATTACGGAGCTTTGCTACCATTTGGGCATTGAACAGCAGCTTGATGAAATCATTGCCAATACCAAGATACGTACAGCGCTAATGCCTTATATCACAGCTCAATTTATGACTCGTGCAGCTGGTGACAGACCCACCTCAGTTCCTGAAGGTTGTACAAACTTAGGTTTGATTGGTCAATTTGTTGAAACCCACAACGATATTATATTCACGATGGAAGCCTCTATTCGTACAGCACGTATTGGGGTATATAAGTTACTTAATATCCCTAAACAAGTGCCCGACATTAGCCCAACCCAATATGATATTCGTAACCTAATTAAAGGAGCTAGAGCGCTCAACAGCGGCAAGCCCTTTATTGGCGAGCGGTTATTACACCGCCTGCTTGATAAAACCTACTTTGCTCATATTTTACCGCCATTACCAGAGCCAAGTAGTAAAGAACAAATCCATTTTGAAGCAGAAATGCATGAGCTACTGGGCAAAGGCAGCTCGGCGATGCATAAATTTTCAAGCTGGGTTGGTACACTCAGGGATAATTTTTCGCATAAAGATAAATAATCTGAGCTTCGGATAATAAATCTATCCTCAATGGCTATGGATGGCCAAGCTAAAAACTATTTCTATACAAAATACAAAGCCTTGATCTTGATAAAGTGCAATAAGAAAAAACCAGGCTAGAATAAATAATAATATGAGCTCTGGATAATAAATCTGTCTCCAGTAGCTATTTTAGTAAACCTTTTTAACCAAAGTTCTGGTTAGTAATTTAACAGGAGCCAAAATGAGCCAAACAGTTGCAGATTTAATGACATCAGATCCATATGCCGTAAGTGCAGAAAACACCCTACACGACGCACATAATCTAATGAAGGAAAAAAATATCCGCCATATTCCGGTAATTGATCACAATGGCGAACTAGTGGGTATGTTGACACAAAAAATCATGATTGCCCAAGTGATGAATATTATGGCTAATTACAGCCCTAGCGCACTTGAACGAAAGGAAAAACAAACGAAAATACACACTATTATGGCAACCGATTTTGCCACTGTACTAGCAACCCAACCACTGCAAGATGTTGCTCGGTTTTTTGTTGATAACCGCCATGGTTGCATGCCTGTGATCACTGAAAAAAATAAACTCGTGGGTATACTTACCTCGTCAGACTTTGTACGCCTAGCGGCCGCTTTATTATCTTAATGCAAGGTGATAATAAGACCGCTATCCGTATAAAATGAATATAAACTCGTGTAATCGTGTATGCCAAGTAGTCCTTGGCACACACTACAGCCAGCCTTTGTGTTTAAAAAATAAATAAGGGGCAAAGCCCGATAGCAACATAATGCCAATTGCAAATGGGTAACCCCATTCCCATTGCAGCTCAGGCATTATATTAAAGTTCATCCCATATACACTGGCGACTACGGTAGGTGGTAAAAAAACCACCGAAGCAATAGAGAAGGTTTTGATAATTTGATTTTGTTCAATGTTAATAAAACCTTGTGTTGAATCCATCAAAAAGTTCACCTTATCAAACAAAAAGGTACAGTGAGACATTAGCGTATCTATATCAAGTACAATTTCTCGTAGTGATTCGCGATCCTCATTTTGTACACCTAAACGACGTATTAAAAACGAAATATTGCGCCGCGTATCCATTAAACACAAACGCACTTTCCCATTCGCATCCTCTAAACGCGCGATACGACTGACCGCTTCTTCTAGATCAGAGTCATCTTCTTCTAGTACATATGCACTGAGCTTCTCTAACTGATGATGCATATCCTCGAGCATATCAGCATGGTTTTCGACTTTTTGATCGAATAATGTAACCAATAACTGTTTTGGCGTATCACACATTACTTGACCTTTACGTGCTCTTAAGCGTAACAATCGAAAGTCAGCCAGCTCGTCATCGCGAATGGTCAGCAAACAGTTATCCTGAAGTAAACAGGCCACTGTTACCGTATTAAAACGTCCTTCATTGGGCGACATAAACAATGCGTGCACATGCAAGCCTTCATTGTCGATAAAACATCGCGATGAAGCTTCAATCTCTTGCACATCCCCTGACTCAGGAAAAGTTATATTGAGCGTTTTTGCGAGCGTATTTCGCTCATCTTCCGTTGGGTTGATTGTGTCAATCCAGTGTGCATTTCTGATTGATGCTTCAAGAGAAGTATCGGATGAAGGCTCTAACTCTCTGATCACCCCCTGCTCGATAGAAAAAAATCTCAACATGCACTTCTCCTTTAATAACAAGATGGGTTGAGTATATGTAAGTGATGATTAATCAACAATGATAATACACTTCTGTATCACAGTTATTATTGAGAGTAAGTAATTCGCTAACACGTAACAGCATCTTTTATTTTGCAGATTTTACAAAAAAGTGCATATTTTTCATGGCATTTCAAAGAAATGCTTTCATCACCCAACTTCAAAAAACATATAAATTATTAAATATCAGAAACTTAAAAAATAATTTTTATCGGCACAGCCATTGCTTTATATAAACTAACGCATGTTCATAGACTTTATTAGACGCTGTGAACATTCCTTATAAATCAGGAGGAATAATGAGTAACAATAACGAAACAAACAAAATCGCTGAATTTACTGCCCCAGGTATGAATGAAGAATCTGCAAAAAATACCATTGCTACACTTGATAACCGCATGGTCGCACTGATCGATTTACAATTGACTCTAAAACATATTCATTGGAATGTAGTTGGCCCAAATTTTATTGGCGTGCATGAAATGCTCGACCCTCAGGTTGAAGTGATCAGAGCAATGACCGACACCATCGCCGAGCGAATCGCTACGCTGGGCGGAGTTCCGGTTGGTACTCCAAAATCGATAGTTGATCGTCGTTCATGGCAAGATTACGCAATTGGTAAGGGCTTGGTAAAAGATCATTTAGTTGCGCTTGATAAAGTATACAATGGGATTAATGGCGATCACCGAAGTGCGATTGGCAAGCTATCAGAGCTCGATCCTGTATCTGAGGATATGCTAATTAGCCAACTTGCCGATTTAGAACAGTTTCAATGGTTTGTGCGTGCACACTTAGAATCGTCAACGGGCAAACTCAATAGCTAATCTAGCGGTTTTGTGTTCAGTTTAAACTGATTCATTTATATTTAAAGTCAAAGATCAGGCTATTTAAAGCCTGATCTTTATTTATTACTGCTCAACAATAATACCGCTATTTTTTGTTTATATTAGATCTTAAACTGACCTACCAAATCGCCTAAACTCTCCCCTCGACCAGCTAAGTGATGACTGACTGATGAGGTTGTTTTAATTGAACGAGTAAGCTCATTAACGATTTCTTGAATCGCAAAAACGTTACGGTTAATTTCCTCAGTTACACTACTTTGCTCTGTGGCAGCGGTAGCTATTTGTGTGCTCATATCGTTAATTGTAGTAACCGAGCTGGTTACCGCTCCTAAACTTTCAGAAATTGCGCGAGATGACTCAACTGAGCGATTACAGCTTTGCTGACTTGCCAACATTGCCTTTACCGCAGCCGTGACTAGCGTATGTAACTCATTAAGCATTTCATTAATCTCTAACGTACTCTCTTGTGTACGACTGGCTAAACTTCTCACTTCATCAGCTACAACCGCAAAACCACGGCCTTGCTCGCCAGCCCTTGCAGCTTCAATAGCCGCATTAAGGGCCAGTAAGTTAGTTTGCTCAGCAATGCCACCGATAACACTTAATACACTGTTAATTTTTTTAGATTGTTCACTTAATGAATTAACCTGTTCAGCAGCTTGATTAATCTCACTCATTAAATTTGAAACTTCTTCTAAAGAAACATCTACACATTTTTGAGCATTGGCAACATCTTGCGTGGCTGACTGGGTTGATACCGCCACTTGTGTGGTATTTTGCGCGACTTCCTGAGATGTTGCTGACATTTCGGTGATCGCCGTTGCTACCAGCTCAGTTTCATGATTATGGTTTACTAACTGATTTTCAATTAACTGTGTTTGTGTATTGATATCATTTGATGAATCTTTTACATCACGGGTTACATCTGCCACATTGGTGATAATGCTATGTAGTTTACTAACAAACACATTAAATGAATTACCCAATTGACCAATTTCATCGTTACTATGCACTTCTAAGCGCTTAGTCAGATCACCTTCGCCTTTTGCAATATCATCTAAGTTTTGCACCATATTGTGAATTGGTTTTACCATATTGTTTGCCGCAATTAAGGCAAAAAACACCGTCAACACCACCCAAAATAATGCAATTAATAACAGGGTCGTTACTTTTTCATTCATATGAGCTTGTATTGTTGCTTGGTACTTTGTTAGCTCAGCTTCAATATCATCCATATAAGCGCCCGTTCCTAGCATCCAATCTGTACCAGGAACCATCGCTGCATAGCCCATTTTTTCAACTAAACCCGTTGTATTAGGCTTTTGAAAATCATAATAAAAAGCACCGCCACCTTGTCTTGCTTGCTCAAGCAACCCAACAATTATTTTTTTACCATTAGGATCGGTCATGGCTATTTTATTTTGCCCTTCAATTGCATCACCCAATAACGCATGGAAAATACTAACGCCTTTTGTATCATAGATAAAAAAGTAACCATCTTTACCAAAAGTGAGATCTCGCAATGCATTTTTTGCATCTTCTTTAGTCCCCTTGGCTAGTTCGTAATTAATTATTTGGCGGCCTATCTCAACCTCAGTTGCTAATAAACTTTCTTTGTCAGCAATTAATTTTGTTTTAAACGATACAAAATTTTGCTGCTGATTTTGATACTCTAAATAATATGAGCTGGCCATTAAACTAATTAACAGCAGCGTGAGCGGCAAAATAGCTAATAGCAACAGCTTATTTTTCAGACTTAGATTACTCATTTTTCCTCACGTGTAACAATGTAAAGCTCCATAGTATTGATACATCGAGAGCTTATAAAAACTGTAATTATACTGCCAATTACAATTAAGTGTTTATTTGAAATCAAAAGCTATTCAAATACCATATTCACATATATATAGATTCTGGATATAAGACAAACGTATAGTAGCCGCAAAGCTACCATAATAAATTTTTACTAGTACAGTAAACGTAAAAATTGCTAGCCAACAAAAACACAATTGCACAATAATCACACAACACGCAACTATAAATGAATATTGAACTGATTTTGGCCTCGCCATTAGTTTAATAAACTGACGTTTAATATTTTTAATGGCTATGTTATTTGTGATCTCCATGCTATCTATCAATATTCAGCTTTTCATCCACCACGTTTTCACATAGTCTGAAAGCAGACTCAATGTAAAACAATACAAATTATAACAAGGTAGTTTTATGAGCAATCAATTAAATGTATTAGGTACGCGCTTGCATTTGTGCTGCGGGAATACAGGCTACACTCGAGAAGGATTTTGCTATGTCCCTGCATCTGATGTTGGTAACCACAGTGTATGTGCCATCATGACTGATGAATTTTTACAGTTTTCAAAAGCACAAGGCAATGACTTGATAACGCCTAATCCAATGTACGATTTTGCAGGCCTAAAGGCTGGTGATAAATGGTGTTTATGTGCCGTGCGCTGGCACCATGCGGTTGCTGAAAACGTAGCTCCGCCGGTTATACTTGAGGCCACCCATGAAAAATCGTTACAAGTAGTCTCTCTTGAAGTATTAAAGGCTCACCAATACTCTGCACGCTAAAAGTTTCTAATAAGCATTTACACACTCTAAGATAAAGCCATTGCTCTGCGCTGGTTTTATCTTAACCACCATCTAGTATGATATTAGCGATGTGGTAACACCAACCAGCTAATATCGCATATCCTTAAACTTTTTCATCAGACTTAACACTGAACCAAAAGTAGTCCTAAGTCTAAGTATCTGCTATTTATTAAAAAATCCTCAACCCTGAGCTATACTTGTTGGTATATTAAATTTACTATCCAAGTGTGCTTACGATTAAATAAGGAAACTTTAGTGCTGTCGCGTTTGTATGATTTTATGCCGGGTTTAAACACTTTACTTCATTATGAACGAAAGTGGTTTGCTGATGATGTGAGGGCTGCGTTATCCGTTGCCGCCGTTGCTCTACCTGTTGCTATCGCGTATGCACAACTTACTGGGGTTAACGCCGCTGTCGGGCTATATTCATGCATATTACCTATGATTTTATATGCCTTGTTTGGTACTTCCAAACAATTGATTGTCGGACCAGATGCAGCAACATGTGCGGTTATTGCTGCGGTGGTGACACCACTTGCAGCTGGGGACAGTGTTAAACACTGGCAACTCGTTGTAACTATGACCGCGATGACTGGCTTTTGGTGCTTTATTGCTAGCCGATTTAAATTAGGGGTATTAGCAGACTTCTTATCCAAGCCTATTTTAATGGGCTTATTAAACGGTGTTGCAATTACGATTATTGTCAGCCAATTTTCTAAAGTATTCGGTTTTACCTTCGATGACAGATATTTACTTGAACGATTAGGAGGTGTGCCTACTTATTTATCACAAACCCACATTCCTACTCTATTAATGGCCCTGTTTACCCTCGGTGTTTTTTTTGCCATGAAGCGACTAAAACCGACTTGGCCAGCATCTATGTTTGCTATCGCATTTGGTGCCCTATTAGTGTGGGTTTTTAATTTAAAGCAGTTTGATATCAACACAATTGGCACTGTAACTGGTGGCCTTCCAGTGTTTAACACCCCTATTTATGATATTGGTATTATTCGTGAACTTGTCGTGCCTGCACTTAACTTAGCAATAGTTAGCTTTGTCAGTATGATGCTAACCGCTCGCAGTTTTGCAGCTAAAAATGGTTACGACATAGATGCTGACAAAGAGTTTAGAGCGTTAGGTATTGCGAACATTGGCTCTGCTTTATCACAAGGTTTTGCTGTCAGTGGTGCAGACTCTCGTACAGCTGTTAACGATGATTCCGGTGGTAAAACGCAATTAGTGTCGATTATCGCAGCGGGAATTATTGCTGTTATCGCCCTATTTTTAACCGCTCCCCTAGAATTTATTCCCAGTGCAGCATTAGGTGTTGTGCTTATTATTGCTTCAATCCATTTATTAGACTTAAAAGCCATTTGGCTATTAAAGCGTAAAGACAAACAAGCATTTTACCTTGCGCTAGCCACCTTATTCGCAGTGTTATTTATTGGCGTAATACCAGGCATCACTCTCGCTGTACTATTGGGGTTATTCCAGTTTATTCGCACCGTAATGCGCCCTACCGACAATATATTAGGTGTTGATATTAAGGGCGTTGTTAGGAGCCTTGATGCCACAGATAAAGCAAAGTCAGTACAAGGAGTCTTTATTTATCGTTTTAATTCTCCTTTAACTTACTTTAATGCCGGTTACTTTAAACGGCGTTTGCTAGAACAATATGCGCGGCAAAAAGACGACACGCAATGCGTTATTATCGACGCAGTCCCCTGCTTCACCCATTTAGATTTAAGTGTCATGGCCATGCTCGCCGATTTAGACGTGATATTTAAAAAACGTGGTATTCGATTAGAACTTGCTGGCAGAAAGCGGCAATTACTATCATGGTTTGAAATTGCTGGTATGACATCCGGTAAAGAAGGCATCTACGTGCATTCAGATCTCTATATCGCCTTACAAAAAAACAGTGTCAGCCAATCAAGTGCCGAAGTAAACTTGTTCGAAACTGAAGAAGTTAAAGATGCCAGTACACAACAAGCCTAAATAAATATTAAGTCTTGTTGTTACTCATCTTCAACCGACTAACAATTGCTTGCATACAGGTATCTCTATCGACAACCCATAAGCCATAGCTTATGGGTAGCATTTCAATATTGGCACGACTAAATAGCTTATAGGTATCCAGTTCAAAGAAATCAGCCCAAGGTCCAGGGTAACCAATCAGATCGACTGCTAAGTAGCGACCATGGTAGCGGCATAAAATATCAACCTCGGTCCCCGCAACAGCATACCCAGGCCATGTTTCTATCTGCAATTTCATCAGCTCTTGTATTACATCGCGTTGAAAATCATCGACATCAGACAAACACGTATGAGCGGCTGCAAACTCACTTACCGAGCCTAAGTAACGTCTTAATAAATAATGTTCTGGTAACTGTGTTTCATCAATGGATAAAAATAAATGCTGTGCTTGTCTTGCCCGCGTTATAGTCACGTTAAAAACATCTGCTTTATTTAAATATACTGCCGCACGTTTTGCATCATTATCGACGGCAAAAGAGATCAACATAACATCGCGTTCCTCCCCCTGAAAACCAAAAGGAGTGGCGGCTCTGAGCTTATGTTTAATTATTTCAGCGTCACTAAAATTAGCGTCTATTTGCTTTGCTATAAAATCTGCTTGGCTTCGAAATGGCGAAACAATTCCGATACTGTGATAAACACCCGCTTCTCGATCATCACTCATTTGCTGTTTTATGCTCGCGATTACAGCGTTGGCTTCGAGCTGATTAACGCCATTTTTATCTCTTTCACCATTAACGCGATGGATAAATAAATGCCCACTGCTTGTACAAGGGCGATGCTGCATTACTTTTAATTTTGATTGATAAAAATAGCGGTTACTAAAATGAATTAACTCAGGTTTACTTCTAAAATGCTCATCTAAAAAGGCTAATTGCTGATCGCTATTGAGTGTATTTAATGTCAAATCTAAAATTGAATTATCACGATAACTAACAACCCCCTCACTCGAGAGTGATAGTTGATTCTTAGTGCGAAGCTGAGCCTCTTTTGATTTTGCTAAAAAAGAGTAATGCCTTAATTGCTTTGTATCGCCAACTACAAGCGCTCGTTTTGCACGATAAAGTGCTGGTAAACAACTGCTAATATTGCACTGTGTTGCTTCATCGATAATAACTAAATCAAACATTTGCGGCTTTAAGGGTAATACCCTATACAGCGAATTCAAACTCACTAACCACACAGGAAACGCCGCTAGCAATGATGAGTATTCTATATTATCAAACAGCTCAAACTGCCTTTTAGAAGTACGACTGCGAATAGCCTGATTAAACGCCTGCAGCGATTTACGCTGAGTGTTAACTAACGTTCGCAAATTAGTATTCTTTAACACGGTTAAATAACGACTAGCCAGCAGCTCTCTTTTTGTTTGTTGATCGTTAATTTCATCTAAAGCAGACCACTGTTTTGCAAGCTTTTTAATACTGCGCTGAGCCCACTTGAGATATAAATTGCTTAACCATTGAATGTCTTTATCTTCAAGCCTTTTAAGGCGTTGACCTCGGATTATCGCTTTGCGACAAAACTTATCAAACCGTTGCTCTAAATCATTAAGTAACACATTTTGTGCTTTTAGCTCTGATTCAAAAATAGCAGGGGCTTTTTCCTGCTCATCCGCTAAATAACCAGACAATAAGTCTGCAATATACGCTTTTAGATTTTTTAAAAACTCTTTTTGCCCAGCCCTGATTGATACTTCACTTAACGCAAAATTCTCATTCAATTTATCGGCAATCACATCAAGTGCCGGGTCATTATTCGCGACAATAAGTACTGACTCACCTCGCGCCATGTGCTCTGCAGCAACTGCGGCAATGGTATAACTTTTCCCTGTACCTGGCGGCCCTGACACACAGCCTAAATGCGCATTAGCAGCAATCGAAATAACTTTCTTTTGTGGTGCTGACAATAAGCCTGGTAAGTAGTCATACTTTAACGACTTAGCCGTGTTCGGCGGCAAATCATTTGAAATTAAAGCATCTATAGGGGGCGAAAGCATCTTTGAGGCTATTATTTCTTCGAGCTCATGGATCACCCCTCGACTGCTGCTTGAACGTTCAACAAACACCAGCATAGAGGCAGGTAAAAGTGTCAAATTTTTACTTTTTAAGGCTTTTTTTATTTTGGCATAATTAACAAGCTCAGGATAATTTAAAAGTTCAAATACGTTTAGCGCTAATGGGCTTTGTTTTAATAATGAAGTCCAAAAATAAGCTGATTGAATATCGGCAGTTTCATCAAGAGGTTCTGCTTCTGGCATTAACAGTTGGGTGAGCGATTCATTAATTTCAGGTTGAGAGTCGATAACCGAAAAGTAATAATCATCATCTTTTTCTATCACGGCTTCATTAAATAAGATAGGTGAAACAACTTGTTTTATCTCACCTTTTATCTCAAGCTTGCCGACTAATATAAAACGCACATACAACAAAACACGTTCACGTTGATATACCTCAACACGCTTTATTATTGGCTCAGCAAACTCTTGAGGAATAGGCATTCGCGGTAAAAAACCTGAGCCTACATCATCCCTTCCTTCAAGCACAAAGCAGTCTTGTTTTTTTAATTTACTCAAATCCCATAGGTTTAAATCCGTGCTATCTTCTTTATAGCAATCGCGGTAATACGAAAGTACATTTTTACTACTCAAAATTTTATTCCATTTAGAAGATATTACTTTTTAATACCGTAAGCATCGAGATAATTAAGATAAATTTGGTCTTAACGTGTTGGAAACTACATTTCGTGACAATACGAAGTCAATTGCAACGTTTTGTTAAGCCTTTTCGATTGCACAGCCATAATCTAAGCTGTTATGTGCTTTTAACTGCACGATTCTAGAGCCTGCTCGAAATGATCTGCTAGCTCAACGTATTGGCTACCCCAGCCATTATCCATTGCAATTTCTTGCAAGGAGGCAGTAGGTAAGAACATGTTGACCATTTGCTCTGGGCTAGAAAGATACCCAGTAGACTTAACAGAGGCAAGGTTTGCTGAAACGACAACAAGTAGCTCTTCAGGTGTTTTACTACTGAACATTGATTCTTCTGAGTCACACAGAAAACTTTCAAGGTGTGTTAAAACCTTTTCCATGTTATCTTTCATTGCTTCAGTTTCCATAGAGCCCTATCGTCACATAACGTCGCAATCACGCGTGCATTGGCTTGTTAAGTTTGAGCTCCATAGGCTGATAAACCAAGCCTGCCGATTCGCCGATTTCGCCACTACGCTCAAACCCATAATTTTCATAAGCGGTCACTGAAGATAGCGACGCGCTAACGGTAACAGTTTCAACCTTAGCATGATTCAAGGCGGATATAAGCAGCTTTCTTCCAATACCACTTTTCTGTGATTCCGGCCGAATAAAAAGCATCGCAACATGGCGACCTTCCTTAAGCTCAATGACGCCCTCGACATTTTCGTTGTTCTCAGCAACCAGCATCAAGTTATCGCCTCTCATCCTATCGAGGAATGCATCGCGCGCAGCGATATTCGAAAAGGTTGTAATCCCCTCATCAGACAATGTGCTTGCAACAGACTGCAAAAAAGAGTCCATGCAAATTGCACTTACAGCTTCAAGGTCCTTCTCTTCCACCTTCCTGATGATCATCAATGTCCCCCAAGAACATAACAACTTATTCAAAGGATCTAAACCCGCGAGTTGCAGACAGAAAACCCTTTGATTTTTTTGATACTTTCAGTCTAACTCTGTATCTAAATGTAAATCAAGAGATTTATATTTGTTGTTTTTTGTTGTTGTAAAATACAAGAAATACCCCCGCGCATTGTTGAAAAAAACGATTTATAAATGCAAGAAAATAAAGCAGCTAAAGATGCGCAAAGCGTTAAGATGGGTGTCACTTTTGTGCTCTGGTGTTCTCCTTAGAAAAAGAACACCATGCAGAAGTAACGTCAGTTTTTAAATTTGGCTATTACCGAACGGTTAAGCTTTGTATATTAACTCAGCTAACTCTTTTTTCATCTTAGTAGTAATCGGCACTAAAAAGAAAAGAAAACTTTTCATGACTGAACTCATCTTTAAGTTTCGTGTAATTGGGTGTGATCAAATTTTGATAGGTTTTAGATGATATGTTACTACCACTAAATTTAGAAATGAAGTATTTCACCTCTTTCAACTTTAGTTTCTGAAAATATTCAGGAATAGCATGTTCAAACGTACAACCATTAATTCCTAAATACTGTAGATGTTTTAAATCAGCAATCCATTTAGGGAAATCGACAAAATGTATCCTTTCCAAATAGAGGGTTTCTAAATTAGAAAACTCTTTAACATACTCTGGGAGTTTCTCAATTTTATGTTTTGGGTTAAAATCGATAAGATCCAAGCTGATTAAACTTTCTGGTATGGTTGTAATATCGTTGCCTACGCCCATTAAATGAAGGCGCTGTAAAGCTGTAAATTGATTAAGCTGAGCATAAGCCTTTTTATCAAAAGAGTAGCATAACGTAATCTCTAAATCTTTTAGTTTGGGAGCCTCTAAGGCTGTTAACGATGATACCTCTGTACGCGATAGGGAAAGCTTTTCTAAATGAGGAAGCTGTACTGCAGGAAAATCTTCTATAACCTGGTTATTTTCAATTGAGAGCGCTTGTAAATTAGGCATCTGCTGAAGCAATTCTTTTACATTTTGCGCTTTATAATAGCCTAATTCTAATCCTTTTAATTGAGCAGCAGGGTGCACATTAAGTGCAGCTTCGCTTTCTTTTTGATTTTCTATAAACAGTTTTTCTAATTGAGGACAGTATTTTAAAACATCTTTTATAGCCGCTGTTGACCAAATAACCTGTAGTTTTTTTAAGTATTCTGGCTTAGGAAAATAGGACGAATAATCTGTTGTAGGGGCTGATGTTTCATTATATAAAGATATATCTAAGCTAGCGGCAACAATCTTACTAAAAAATCCCACCATATTAGAGATGCTCAACGTTTGAAATAAAGCTTTTTCAGTTTGTATTAATTTTTCTCCAGGAACAAGCTCCTTAATACTTAGAATGTAGAGGTTATTGATCTTTTGAGGAAGTTTATCACTTTCAATGACTAAGTTAGGACATCGTTGAATTTCTAAAGAGTCTAGCAGGTCCATATTTTTTAGATTTTCAGGCAACTTTTCTATATCAGAATTCCATATTTTTAGAGTAGATAAGTTCGGGCAAGCACCAATATTTGTCAATAATGAACCATATTCGTTCACTCCAAAACACGCAATAGTTTCTAACGCTGGTAAACTTTCAAAACCTGAAGGATAGTTAGAAAATTCTTCAATACGATAGAGTTCTATTTCCTTTAAATGTGGAAAGCTTTCAGGATGTTGTAGTATATAAGCCAGGTAGCTTGCTCGATAAAGCATCAATTTAGAAACTTGTAGAGCTGCACCAGTATTTATGATTTGTATAGAACCATCTAATTGGATAACACCTATATTTGGCATAAATACACAGGTATCATCAACTTCTTTAATTTTTGGCAAATACCTAAACTGTACTTTTTTTAGTGTTTTTAAGTGATGGAGGTTATCGGGAATTTTGGTAAGATTAGGACAATCAAAAACTTCTATTTCTTCTAATTCTTTCAAGGAAGAAAGATCCGGTAAGGTTTTTAAATTTTCTAAATCCTCCAATTCCAATATTTTAATAGAAGTTGGAAGTTTTAATTGATCAATACTTGTGGTGGTTAAGCCTTCTAATTTTAAGGTTTCAAGGTTGCTCAGTTGCTGCAAGTCGGTTGGCATTTCTAAGGTTACCGTTTCTCCTTCTTTAGTCTGATCAATAGTGAGCTCCTTAAGTTGCTTTAATTGACTGAAATATTCTGGAAACTGTTGTAAATATGGGGTTTTTAGCGATATGACTTCTAAGTCCTTAAAGTTACTGAAAGAATCAGGGAGTACTGTATACGGCCCTTTAATGTCAAGCGTATTTATTCCACTTAATGTTCCTAATTCTTCTGGAATACCACTTGCAAATACATTAGTTATGTACAAACCAGTTATGCCTTGAAGTCTTAAAATAATAGAAGGGTCTTTACTTATTTTTTTAGCCACGCTTTCTTCACTTAAAAAGAAGCGTGTATAGCCCAGCATATTGTATAGCTTGCCAATAGGAAAATCTGGATCTATAGCTGCAAAATGCACAAGCGTACTGATGAGTTTTCCGGTATCATCTAATTTTTCAGGAAGCTTATTACGGGTTTTAAAAGCTTTTAACTGAGCTTTACCCGCGTATTTTTCTAAGATTTCTGAAATTTCTTTTACAACGTCTTTATCTCTGTAGAGTTTACCAATTAGAAAAAGCTCATAAAGACTATCCTTCGGATAGTTACTGCTTTCTTGAAGGTACTTGTAGTAAGAAGCTATATGCTCTATATTAAATTTCATTGTCATTTTATTTCTCCGAATTGAATAACCTTTCAATGTTGTCTGAAAGACTTTGATTTACTACACTATTAAATCAGGTAAATGATCTTCCCTTGAAACTCAAGACACCTAGCTTGCCGATTTATACCTAGTTTTAAACTCTTCGGGGGGGACTGATAGCCAAGATGGTTGTGCAGTCTAACTCGATTTTAAAATACTTCAATATAATCTAGTCTGAGCTAGTACATACTCATATAAGCAGGAATAAACTAGCGCTCTTATAAATGAGTCTAGGAGCGCTTCACCTTATACATTAAACACTCAAGTTACGTTCAAAGTTCACAATATCTACATCAGGTTTTACTTTATATAGCTGCGCTAAGCGACCACCAGACTTCACTTTTTCATCGACTTTTTCAAACATATCAGCTGCTTCAATACGCCTAATAATACTCTTTCGCTGTACTGGTTTACCAAGAATAGTTTCAATCACTAACTTAAACTGTCCAACAGTAAAGTGCTCTGGTAAACAATATACGGGGATCATTGAATAAAGCGCTTTCTGTTTTAACCGCTCTTTTGCTTGTTCAATTATAAACTTATGATCAAAAGCGACAGGTAATTCAGTTAGTTTATTTAGATCTATCCATTTTGCATCATCAACAGTTGCTATATGAGTTGATACTTGCGCCTCTGCAATTAATGCAAAATAAACCAAAGTAACACTAAAACCTCTAGGATCTCGGTTAACTCCTGAATACGTTTGTAATTGCTCTAAATACTGAGGGGCAACACTGGTTTTTTCTTTAAGTTTACGCAGCGCAGTCATGCCAACATTGTCATCAATATCAACATTTACAAATCCGCCAGGGAGACCCCATCTACCAGCAAAAGGCTCGCTTGCACGCTTTACCATTAAAACCTTTAAAGCGCCCTCTTTAACTGTGAACAGTACACTGTCGACTGTAAATAAAGGGTTTTTATATTCAGTAATATCGTAATGATTAGCCACAATATGCTCACGCTAAGTTAATGTCTTAATGACACAATAAATCAAACACTTCTCAATTTCAACCTATAGTACAATCATACACCTATCATAAGTTCAGTAATTTAGTTTAAAAAATAGCTTGAATGTAATGAGTACATTTGATAACTTATTTGTGTCGTTAGGACACAAACATTCAAAGGACAAAAAAATGAAAGTATTTAGCTATGACTCAGCAGGAAGTAAATCGTTAATCGATTATGATAATTTCACTTTTTCTGGTGGTGAAGAACATGTCAGATTTAATACCGCTAATTTTTCAGACTCTAAAAAAATAGAGATTTTTGAACGGCTAACCAACTCTTCAAACATGGTTAGATTAATGATTGCTGTCGATGCGTTAAAAAGATTAACAAATGAAAGCACACCTATTGAACTTGTTATTCCTTACTTTCCTTATGCTCGCCAAGATAGAGTATGCGTTGAAGGAGAAGCTTTAGGTGCTGCTGTTATGGCAAAGTTTATTAATAACTTAAACTTTGCAAAGGTTACTATTTGGGATGCCCATAGCGATGTATCTCCAGCTTTAATAAATAAAGTGAACAATATTGAACAAATTTCGCTGCTCACTCGATGCGAAGTGCTAAGCCAACGTTTATCGCGAGGCGAACTGACTCTTATTTCTCCAGATGCAGGGGCGAGCAAAAAAACCATTAAGATTTCAGAAAAATTCAATGGAGTACCTGAAGTCATCCAAGCGCAAAAAGTCAGAAACTTAAGAACAGGCGAAATAATTAAAACCGAAATTGTTGGCGATGTAAAAGGTAAAAGTGTACTAATTGCTGATGATATTTGTGATGGCGGCAGAACATTTATCGAGCTTGCCAAAGTGCTAAAAAATAATGGTGCAGTTGAAGTATCTCTTTTTATTACCCATGGTATTTTTTCAAAAGGGCTTGATGTTTTTGAAGGACTAATAGACAAAATTTACACGACTGACTCATTTAAACCCGCTAATGAATTTAAACATAGTAACAACATTAATTTAGAAATTATTGAGATGTAAGGAAAACACCATGACTATTATAGCTGCAAGTATGCAAAAAGATGTTTATAAAGAATTCCATAGCCGCGCTTATCACCCTGACGTAAGTGAAGTATATGCAAACTTCACATCAAGAAGCGGAAAGCTTAGTAACATAGAAAATAACGATAAAGTGGCGTTTGTTGGTCTACAGTACTTTATTAAAAGCTACCTTTTAGAAGAATGGAATGAGTTTTTCAAAGAGGATAAGGCAACAGCAGTTGCTAATCACAAACGTATTATGAGCTCAATGCTTGGTTATACCGTTGATGTAAAGTATTTAGAAGACTTACATGACTTAGGTTATTTACCATTGAAAATAAAAGCATTACCAGAGGGAACGCTAGTCCCTTATTTAGTTCCACCTATGACAATCGTCAATACTAAAGCCGGTTTTCAATGGTTAACCAATATGATTGAAACGGTACTAAGCTGCGAAAACTGGCCAATCCAAACAAGTACCACAACCTCTGTTGCCTATTTAAAAGTATTTAAAGAATTTGCAAAAAAAACAGCAATGCCTATGGAGTTTGTACCTTTCCAAGGGCATGACTTTAGCTTTAGAGGGATGTTCGGCAAACATGCTGCCGCTATGAGTGGTTTTGGTCATTTAGCATCAGGACTGGTAGGCACAGACACCATTCCTGCTGTTTTATTTGCCGAAAAATATTACGGCGCTAATGTTGATAATGAGCTTGTTGGCTGCTCTGTTGATGCAACAGAACACTCGGTTACGTGTTCGTGGATCATGGAAGGTGAAGTTGAGTTCTTCAAATATTTGATGCAAGAGCAATCGCCAAAAGGAATTTTAAGTGTTGTTTCCGACACGTGGGACTTTTGGACATTAGTAACTGATTACCTACCGCAATTAAAAAACGAAATTATGACCCGCGACGGTACCTTAGTTATACGTCCAGACTCAGGTGATCCAGTAAAAGTACTCACAGGCTACACTATTTCACCGATATCTGATTACCGTGAATTATTCGCCACTCAAGATGAAGCTGAAAAAGATGTCTTACAAAAAGGTTTTGAGGCATATCGTTTTAATGGCCAATATTTTGGCTTTGAAGGTAACAACACCGTTGAATTGATGGAATGTGAAGTAAAAGGGCTTATTGAATGTTTATGGGATATATTTGGTGGCACAACAACACCAAAAGGCTACAAGCTACTTGATGAACACATTGGCGCTATTTATGGTGATGCTATAACGCTAACCCGTCAACGCCAAATTTTACAAAGGTTGATGGATAAAGGCTTTGCATCAAAAGTCGTATTAGGTATTGGCTCTTACAGCTACCAATATGTGACTCGCGATACACATGGCTCAGCAGTAAAAGCAACGAGCGTAGTCAAAGCTGGTGAACGCTTAGCTATTTTTAAAGATCCTAAAACTGATGCAAAGAAAAAATCAGCAAAAGGGCTCTTAAAAATAGAGCGAGTCAATGGCGAGCTCACCTTGTTTGATGACGTAACCGAGCAAGAAGAAGCACAAGGACTGCTAGAGGTTGTTTTTCAAGACGGTAAATTAGTAAAAGAAACCACCTTGAATGAAATTAGAGAGTGTATAAACCAGCAAATTTAAACCACAGCTGGGGTTTAAGAGGTAATGTTCAAAATCGTTATATGAATAAACCTTACCTTGAACTGTCAGATTTGGTTAGTGGGATTCAATCAAATCTGACAGTCGCATATGCGTCATTTCGGTCATTCAAACAAAAAGTAGCAAAAAGCAAGATGCTACCTCATACCCCTTGTTAGCAGCTCTTTGTTATGGCTTGCCGCGTAGAATGCTTTGTAACAGTTCATAATTACGCCCCACCAAATTACCTACTTGGGGAATGGATGCCAAAAACTCTGAGTTCAATCTAAGCTTGGCTCTAAACTCTTCATGTACAATACAGTCATCTATAAAAGGCCCTGCAGAATTTGCGTTTATACCGCAGTAAAATGAGATCGCATACATCGCTGCAAACGCAATGTCGGGATTTTTGCTACCTGTCATTTTAACGAGAATATATTGAGCAACTGCTCCGTACTGAGGACATAAAATACTGACCAAGCAGCCCTGCCATTGAAGACTTCTGTTTTGCGATACTTCGCTAAGTGTTTTCCAATCTTGCTCGTCAAATTTTTCGATAAGCTTTTCAGCCATTTCGGACTCCCCGCCATCACACCAATCCATTGATTCGTGATCGCTCTTGTTAAGGAAATCATCTAATTTTTTGAATGCAGTGGATGTCATATCGTTCTCAAAAAGCCTCAACGCCTTGCTCAGCTGCATTTTTGGAGTGGAGCAATTTGTTAAATATTAATATTTTTCAATTTGCACCGATTTAATACTTTTAAGTATTTTTCGTTTTCTGTTGTGTTTTCGTTTATTAGAATTTCGTGCATCCATTCGCAATCAGTATCTCTTAAAAACGTTTCATAACCATTCATTTTCAAAAGTGAGCTTATATCGAATTTAGCTTCTCCTCCTCCACTTGCGACACCTCTGCCAATGACTTCACCTGCTCGAAAATAATATTTATTATCACTTTCTTCCAACATTAGGTAGTGAATTTCTGGTGGGTTTCTATCAAGATGCTGCACTTCTGAAACCAAATGTGTAGCCATAGTTTATCCCACTGTAATATCCAACGAGCCTTTAGCTTAACTCGTTTTTAATTTATGTTTATTGATGGTTAAACCATAGCTGAGCTCCTATATTGATTCAATCGTTTACTTCTATTTCATGTGAAATATAAAAAGAGGATTTACTGTTGCTTTAATTGCCGTTTTGAAAGGTATTACAGGTGTTTTAGGAAGTATTTTATGTAGATACCCACTTTAATTTATCTCTCAAAATTGAACCACAAAACTTGCCGTGTAGCTAAAAACCTAAATATTTCCACGCTTAAAATACTTATAAAAACTGATTATCGGAATCAAAATTTTAATTACAGACAGCCAAATAATTGCATTGTTGCGGTGTGAATGTTTAATTAATGATATTCAGCGCTAGGCTAATAACTTTCACTGTTACTAAGGTTCGCTCGTCGTTTCCAGCCTAAGCTTTCACAATAGCTCGTCTGTGAAGATAGTCGACCGACTGCACCATGGAATACACGAGTAAACTGCGTTATCAGTTTTAACCAGTTCTCAGGGCTAATATTGACTCGATCTAGTACAGGATCAGTGTGTTTAACTTAAAAGTAGGAGTCATACCAACTCCCGGCTCAACTGCCGAGGTCAGATTACAACCGCTTGTTAGTGCTATTCCGCTGCATATGTTTTGACGATATTGCCATAATAAATATACTTATCCATGGATTTATCCGCGTAAGCATCAGAGTTATTTATGTGTCCACAACCCCCAACTTTAGCTAGATTCTTCCCGTCCTTAAAAGATATAGAAATCCCATGTTCAATCTCCCAATCGCATCCACCTGTAAATTGACAGAAAAATTCCTCAGTTATAGAGCTTCTGCTAATTGATAAAGATGATATATGTACGAACTCAAATATATCATCTTCATTCTCCTGAGCTGGCATATCTTCAAGGCACTCTTCTCCGACGTCTAAGACAAAGTCTCTATAGTATGCGAATAGGTGCTCCTTGAGATATTCTCTGTCATCTTTGTCCAGAGCCAATGTATTATTTAGTGTTTTCTCTAATTCAGATTTGAATTCATCTAATTCTTGATCATTGAAATCAAGTCTTATCTGAAGCTTTGAGTTGTTCAGAAAAGGGATCGATAATTCCGAAGAAAGCCAATCATACCAGTCTTCATCGTATTCACTTTTCACTTTAGTAAAAACTATGTTTCCGATCGCTAATTTCATACGATTTCTCACGAAGAACTAACGAGCCTGTAGAATTACTCGTTTTTAATTTATTTTTATTGATGCATTAACCATAGCCGAGTTCCTATTTTGATTCAATCGTTTACTTCTATTTCATGTGAAATATAAAAAGAGGATTTGCTGTTGCTTTAATGGCGTTTTGGAAGGTATTGCAGGTGTTTGAGTGGCCCCCTGTGTCAGGATAGTTGTCGTCTCTAACTTTTAATAGAGGCAGATAAAAATGAGACGTCGATTTACACAAGAATTTAAAGTTCAAGCGGTTGAAAAAGCATTATCTCAATGTGATGATGT
>NZ_JACJDT010000119.1:0-1304 GCF_014163675.1 Pseudoalteromonas sp. SR44-5 | reverse complement strand
AGTAAATCCTCTTTTTATATTTCACGTAAAATCGAAGTAACCGATTGAATCAAAATAGGAACTCAGCTATGGTTAATGCATCAATAAAAATAAATTAAAAACGAGTTATTCTACAGCCTCGTTATGTGCAAAAATTAATGGTCACGTAAGAGTGTTCTAGCGTTATCATGTTAGGTTTAAGAACGTTACGAAAGTTAATAATCCAGTCGTTTCGGGCCGAGTATTCGAATAGTTTTGTCGGCCCTTAATAGAAGGGTGTGTACCACTGTTTCAATAGTGAAGTAAACTTTAAAGTTCAAGATCAAAAAAAATGTATGGCTCACTGTTTGGATGTTGGCGCTTAAATAAATGTAGAAAAAGTATAGAGCTAAATTACAATTATAAACAAAGGTAAGTGCAGTATCTGCATAAAAGTAGGTGCGTGAAAATTGCACATAACCAAACGCTGCACCGGACGCACATTGCTACGCTCGTTTGTGTATGTCGCGGTGCTCCATTTTACACAAACGCTCTCCGCAATGTGCGCCGGTGAGCTCAGCGTTAGGTTCACAAGGAATACAAATGGAAGCTGTAGATGTTTTGAAAATGGCACTTAACCCATCAGGTTATCTTATAGAAAAAATGATGAATAAGAATGCCGAAGCTTTTGATGCAGAATCAGAAAATTCACCGATACAAAAATTAAAGGAAGATGCTCTTCGTGAAGAGATAAAAGCATCTGTTTTTCTAACTCAGGCTAAGGTCGAACAAGAATTAGCGATTGCTCGCAGAATAGATAGTGCCGAAGAAGTTGAAATTGAAGAGTACTATGATCTTTCTGGTAATGCTGGAGCTGGGTTAAAAGCCGATGAAGCAGGAGTCACTCTAGGAGTAAATGGTGAAGGTCGAAAAGTCACTAAAAGAGTTATAAAGTTTAAAGGTTGTCAGTCGGTAGTACAAAATATCCCTGCGAGTAAGTGAGCCTAACAAGCACTTTAGTCATCATATACGGATAGAATAAAATTTTATGGAACATCCAGATGCGTTTTTAAATGTAATATTTCATGAGATTGGTGACGCAGGGGATGACATGGCTCTATGTGCCGGTTTTGAACGTGGTCAATGGAGCAAACAAAATTGACACCCATTATAAATAAATGCTGAAGTCATCAAACTTAACCGTGCAAAAAATTGCCTGCACGCAATTACTCTTCGAGGAAATGTTGTTTGTAATAAATAACGTGACTAATGTCCGCTGAATACTGAATTTTAGACATAGAAAGGCTGCAAATTCGCAGTTTTTGAATTGCTTTAGATGGTTTACT
>NZ_JACJDT010000118.1:0-1369 GCF_014163675.1 Pseudoalteromonas sp. SR44-5 | reverse complement strand
TAGCGGTTATCTGGCGAGCGCTTGGGTGTGTGGCTACCAATAAGCCCCCTACCTTCAAAGGCAGCTTCGGGGATAATGCGGCGCCTATCAGAGCCATCCATCCGTGCTGAGAACAGCGTTTTCCTTTTCATCCATTCGACTTTCGCGTTAAATAAAATACGTGGGGTTGAAAATGTTTCTTTATCGCCATACACCTCATTGCGTACCTCTTTTGGCCACTCAGGGTGGTAACTATGACGATGCGTTTTTTTATCTTTACTAAATCGACTGGGTTGCTCTTCAACAACTTGTTTTGCAGGTGGATTAGGCTCCTCACCACAGCCAGTTAATAGCAACATAGTAATACTTAGCAATATCATTACGCTGCTTCGCGCGCTTTTACTAAACGCCTTTATATTCGTTATGCTGTGTAAAAGTGGTTTAAAACGGGCTGTGTTTTCTGAGATTAATGACATGGGTAATCCTAGTATATATGGTGTAAATTTATTAATAGATTTATCTTATAAATCTATGTTATTTATAATAAATTCATTCATCATCTATATTAATGCTTGGCATTAATTCTGCTTGCGGTGTTTGACCACTCAACTGTGTATAAGGCACTCGTTCAAAGATATAAAAAGGCTCAGCCCCGTCATCTGGATCTTGTATTAAATTAAAAGTACCTTCGGTGGGAATTTTTTTAAACGTGAGCCGAACCCAATCTGTATCTACAATACGTCGATCACCTACAGAGCATTCTTGACGCCAACAGCTTTCAACATGCTCAAGAATAACTTTCTCATTGAGCGGGTTTATTGGTTTAGCCGATGATTTAGTTAAATTTAACTGGTATGCAAAGGTGATTTTTGGCTCTGTAATATACTTTTTATTTCTATTATTAACTTGCATTGGCATGCACTGTGAAACACTCATATTAGCTCCCAAATACTTGCTGTAATTTTGCTTTGGTTTTCTTCCCTGCAATTCCATCTACTTCAAGGTCGTGCTCGTATTGAAAATCCCTCACACCGGCTTTAGTTTTTGCGCCGTTAACGCCATCAACTGTGCCACAGTCAAAGCCCAATAAATTGCAGCGTGCTTGCACACCTGAAAGTGTATCGATGGGGTCTAAATGACCAACTTGTGCGGTAAAACTTTCACTGGGTGAGCTTTGATCTTCCTTGAGATATAAATCAACCTGAGCGGTGAGCGTGTCGTTCTCATTTAGCTCAACTTCAACTAGGCCGTCGCTCGGTAAAACGGTATCGATAGTTTGGCTGCCTATGTTGAGTACAATACGTTTGCCAGTGATGTCATCACCATCTTCATGAATTATTTGCAGGCGAAAATATTCTTTTTCGTTTTGTACAACAAACGTATTTAGGCT
>NZ_JACJDT010000117.1:0-1398 GCF_014163675.1 Pseudoalteromonas sp. SR44-5 | reverse complement strand
TGTAATGGTCAACAAATTCTGTAGAGATTCTAAGCGGCATTTTTTAATTCATTATATTTCTGATGTGGCGTCATATAATTAAGCGTAGAATGCCTACGTTTGTAATTGTAAAACTGAATATAATTGTCCACCTCACTTATAACTGAATGATGATTTATAAATGACAGGCGATTCAGTCGCTCTGTTTTTAAACTTCTAAAAAATCGCTCCATTACTGCATTATCCCAACAATTACCTCGACGACTCATACTTTGCGTTATAGTTAGTTGTGATAACCGAGCTCTAAACGAGGCCGCAGAATACTGACACCCCTGATCGGAATGAAACATCAGTTGATTAAGAACCGGCTGTTGACGCTTAATAGCATTATTCAATGCTGCTATAGCCAATTCAGCATTTGGGCTTGTTGATAAGGCATACCCTACAACTTCCCTCGTTGATAAGTCTAACACACAGGCCAAGTAGCTCCACCCTTGACGGTTCCTGATATAGGTAATATCACCGACCCAATGCGTGTTATGTGAATCAGGGTTAAACTCTCGTTTTAAGAGGTTCTGTGCGTACTTATGTTCATCACCTGAGTTAGGGTAGTAATGTTTTTTCTTCGGCCTGATGGCTTTTATATTCAACTTTTTCATCAGTGCCGCTGTTTTATATATTCCAATCGTATGATTTAACGCATTCAGTTCAACGTTCACTCTGCGTCTACCATACGTATAACCAGAATCGTCAGCGATAGATTTAATTAACGCCAGCAGTGCCTGCTCTGACTTATTTGGCGCGACGGGCGCATAGTAATAACTACTTGTACTGACTTCTAAAGCACGACACAACTCAGATACCGTATAGCTTGGGGTCGCTTTCTTCAATGCTTTAATTACTTTAAATTTTGATTGTCGCGAATGAAGAAAGCGGTGGCTTTTTTTAATATATCATTATCCCTTAAAGCGCGCTGTAGCTGCTTCTCTAGCAATTGAATACGTTGCTGTTCTGGTGTGAGTGCTTGTACATTTCCCGGGCTCTTACCATCTAGCTCAGATAGATATTGTTGCTTCCAACGTGATACTGCTGACTTTCCTGCGCCAGACATCTCTTCAATTTGCTTATTGGTATAACCTTCTTCTACCATTAATTTGGCATATTCAAGTTTTTGTTGTGCACTGAGTGTTACTTTTGATTTTCTGGTCATAGTGATACCTTTTGGGTTTAGCTCATTTTACGCTATAAACCTGTCCAGTTTCATTAGACCATTACAAGCCACATTTAAAACGCGGTGGCAAGTCACTCGCCTACAAGTGATTTAACACCGAGATAAACTTTAACACCCGTAGGCGTTAAGCTTGCTGACGCACAAACTCCGAGCCACATTTAAAACGCGGTGGCAAGCCACTCGCCTAC
>NZ_JACJDT010000116.1:0-1483 GCF_014163675.1 Pseudoalteromonas sp. SR44-5 | reverse complement strand
GTAATCAAAGGCTTTCGAGATACACTTAACGATATTTCAACCAGCTGGAAATACGATCTTCTGCTGCCAGACTCAGCCATTGACGGCATGCAAGCCATGGTCAAACAGCTTGATGAAGTCACCCCAAAAATTGACCAAGGCGTTAAAACCGCCGCAAACGAAATTGGCAATCGCGTAAACAAAGCCCTCGATGAATTTGAGCCACCGGCAAGTACAGGTGTAGTGGGTAAACCGAAGAAAACCGTTGCCAATGAGCTTGAGCCGCCGAAAGGGAATGATTTAAAGGGGGTACAGAGTAAAAACACTCACCCACTTCGATTAAAAATGAAAGCTTACAAAGTGCCTTGTTTTAAACCAAGTGATGGCTTAAGGAAAAGAAATAAAGGCGACTTACGCGCTTTAGAGCATAATTACGCAAGGCAGCTTAAACATCAAGAAAATGGCTTGAATGATTTAACCATTGGTGAATACAGAGAAAACCGCGAGCGATACAAAAAGATGAGGCGCAAAGGTACTGGAACTGCGCAAGATGATTTTAGAGAGGAGTTCCAATCAGATTTATTTGAGTCACTAAAAGAATCATATGAAAAGAAAATGTCTCCAATTAAAGCCAAAACATTAGCCACACAAAGAACAACAGAAATTATGGACAATTTACATGCATTACATGACCCTGACATGGGCGCAGGCGGTTCTGATAGCGTATCGCGTATGGGCGATAAACGAGTTAATGGCTCTTTAGGTCCGCAGTGGGCTAAAGAACCTATAGGGAGTAAAAAAGGGGATAAAACACGCGTGCAGTTAATGGATGAGCAAGTTGAAAACGCATTTAAAAAACATGGCCCAGATGCTAAGTTGAACATTCAACTTGAGCGCTGCCCGTTAAATAAAAGGTAGACCATAATGATAGAATCCAATGACGAATATTTAGACCTTTTTTTAAGCGAGTTTGGTCAACCAACAACAACTGTACCCGCGACTATCGCTGATATAGAAGCGTATCGAGGGAAACTGCCTGACCAACTACTTGAATACTGGCAAATACTCGGGTTCAGCGGCTTTGCCGATGGTTTATTTTGGCTGACAAATCCTGCGGATTATCAAGATATTCTTGACCGATTTTTAGAAGACACCCCGTTTGAGCAAGATGATATTTATTATGTTATAGCGCGTAATGCCTGGGGCAATTTAAAACTCTACGGTGAGAAAACCGGACATTCTGTGGAAATCAGCCCTTACCTTAATTGGATGCGAACAAAAAAAGGAAATCAGCAAGATATTGAAGCTGGCAAGGCTAACCAAACAATAAAAAGTTTCTTGACATGTCAGGATCCAGATAGTTCTGATATAAAAAGCAGCCAAAAGAAACCACTTTTCCCTGCGGCATTAAAAAAATATGGCCCACTCAATGCTAATGAAGTGTACGGCTTTGCGCCATTTTTATTTATGGGTGGCGAGAAAAAAATCAAGAATATTGAAAAGT
>NZ_JACJDT010000115.1:0-1515 GCF_014163675.1 Pseudoalteromonas sp. SR44-5 | reverse complement strand
TGTAACTCAATAACTTGGTGGGTATACTCCCCAATACTTAATGCCCATGAGCGTAAATTTATCGGTGACTGCTCATGCTGTTTTTGATGCGCCAGAGGCATATGATGAGACTGTGTTGTATGCCCACCTAAATGATGTGAGCGCGGATGCTGTGCGATTAAGGTATCGTCATGATAAAGCTGTACTAGCTGATTGGTTATGTGTGCGCGTAATTGTTTCTTAACCCACTGATACGGCACACTGTAATAATGTTTTTCTATTTCAACATGATAATCAATGTGTACTCGCACCGTTTTGATTTGTGTATAGTGATAGGGCTTTTCAGGCAATGGCTTTAATGCGCTTTTATCCACCCTATCAAAAAGCTGTTTACGTGATTGTTGATATTGCTTCATCACCTTATTGTTCATTACATCAAGTAGCTTTGCTATTTCTTGATTTAGGTGCGCTAAGCTGTAGAAGGTTTGGTTACGCAGACGTGCCATGATCCAACGCTCAACAATTTGTACACCGACTTCAGCCTTTGATTTATCTTTGGGTTTATAAGGTCTAGCGGGTATGACAGCGACGTTATAATACTCGGCTAATTGATGATAAGTGGGGTTTAGATCAGGCTCGTAGCGACAGGGTTTACTAACAGCACTTTTTAAGTTGTCGGGAATAACAAGTTCAGGCACACCGCCTAAAAACGCAAAACAACGGGCATGACTCATCACCCAGTCTTCAAGTTGCTGGCTATACGTTGCCTCAGCATAGGTATAGTTTGATGCGCCGAGCACGGCAACAAATACTTGAGCAGTCCGTGTTTCCTGCGTTGTGGGGCACGTGATGGTCAGTGTGGGGCCACAATAATCCACAAACAGCTTTTCACCACCTTTATGATGCTGCCGCATCGACAACCGTTGTTTCCCCACCCATTCCCGATAGGCGCGGCAGAAGTGGCTATAGCTGTAATAAGGCTCACCGACTTTCTCACGCATTTCATCGAATACTAACTGCAACGTCAAATGTTTGTGCTGCTTTAAATCCTTATTGATGGTGAGCCAGTCAGGTGTTGGGTATCTTTTTTGACGGGGTGAGAAGTCCCTGATTTTTGTATTAAGAAACGTACCGTGTTGTTTATCGTCAGGTAACGGCCATTGGTTTAACCCTAACTCATTGGCCTTTTTAACGTAATTAGCCACAGTGCCAGGGGAGATATTTAAGCTTCTGGCAATCTCTCGATGGGATAATTTTGCTGAATATTTCAGCCGTAAAATAGCATGTAATTTACTCATAGATATAGGTCTTGTTGACATTATTGTTATCCTCATCAAATGATTTAGATAACGGTTTAACATACCTACAAAAATGATAAAACGTGAACTCGGTTACGAGTGGCATTAAGCTTTGATCGGCAAAATCATTAAGAACACAAAAGTGATCATTATCGCGTAATTTTCGTGATCAAAGCTTAATGAGAATAAGCGATCAAAGTTAATGCCATTGGGTGATCAAAGCTGGTGAGAATATGCA
>NZ_JACJDT010000114.1:0-1518 GCF_014163675.1 Pseudoalteromonas sp. SR44-5 | reverse complement strand
GTGTTCGGGAATATTACAGTTAACAAAGGCATGAATAAATTGACCTTACGCGGTCAAACGAAAGTGAATGCCCAATGGCAACTGTATTGCTTAGTTCATAATATAGAAAAGCTGCAAAACACGATACATTAATAAGGGTAACCCTTTATCACCTCAAATAAGCCACTCAAACACCTGTCATACCTTTCAAAACGCCAATTAAAGCAACAGCAAATCCTCTTTTTATATTTTACGTAAAATCGAAGTAACCAATTGAATCAAAATAGGAACTCGGCTATGGTTAATACATCAATAAAAATAAATTAAAAACGAGTTATTCTACAGCCTCGTTAGCCATCCATTTATAATTCTAAGAGTTGAATGATGTTACGTGTAATTTTTATATTAATATTCTCCATTTTTATCACTGGCTGTGATCATTATAATTACGCTGTGAAAAAAAATGATTCTCCAATAATATATGATTTGTATGGTAAATCCCCTGAAGAGTATGAATTTTATAGTAATCTCTACAAAGTGAATCCAGAGAATATATATTCTGACATGATTCAAATCACACATTTAAACGATGTCTATAATAGTCAATATGGTACACCTGAATCTACTACACGAAAATCACGGTTAGATTTTGTGTTGCACCCTCGAACAGGTGTAGAGCTTGTAGTGCCTTCTGTACGGCTTGAGCATTACTCTGAAAAAGGCGATTTATATAAACCAATAAAAATTGAATCTACATTGTCAAAATGTGTTGGAAATGTTGGTTGCAATGGAATATTTGTTCTCCATTATGCAGATAAAATGCCCCAAAAAATCATTGAAAAGGTAAGTTTCAAAATAATAGTAAACGGTAAAGAAAAGCATGTTTCCTATATAATTCCTCTAGAACTTAAATTTGAATACTCTTTCTGGGACGGATTGATGAACGAAATAGAACGTTTTTAATACGCAAATTTTTTCAAATAAGTAAGTTTCGTAAAATGAGTGTAAATGGCCAATCGGGTAGCCGGAGGTCTCTAACCTCCAGCCCCCACACCACCCATCATGCGGGTCCGCAATGGGCGGTTCATCTCCCGTAATGAATATTGATCCAAATATCTCTTAATGACGCTAAACCTTGTGACGCTAGATAGTCATTGCCTATCGCAATGTTAATTCCTTTTGTTTTTGAGCTTCTACAAGGGCCTTCGCTTCCAAGCGCCTACTTTTGGTACTGGTGATACCACAGGCTATGGCGAGCCGTTCGCTGACACCCAGTTTCATTAAACTGCGTACTTTGGTGCGTGCTATTCCTTATAAATAGCGACATTGCCGCCAGTAGCACATTCTTATCCTACGGCGGATCCAGTGATCTAAATCCACCGTTAGCTTATAAGCATTGGCTGTAAGGTAATAGTTGTAATGGTCTAATGAAACTGGACAGGTTTATAGCGTAAAATGAGCTAAACCCAAAAGGTATCACTATGACCAGAAAATCAAAAGTAACACTCAGTGCACAACAAAAACTTGAATATGCCAAAT
>NZ_JACJDT010000113.1:0-1522 GCF_014163675.1 Pseudoalteromonas sp. SR44-5 | reverse complement strand
GGCAGCTACGCGGCTATTACTATCAGTGTTAACGATGGCACAGATAGCGCCAGTTTAACGCCATTTACATTAGAGGTCACCAACACCAACGATGCGCCGGTAGGGCAAAACTTCGCGTTTAACCTCGATGAAGCCGCGACATTAACCGTGGCACTTGCAAACGGGTTATTAAGTAACGCCAGCGATGATGATGCAGGCGACACACTCAGCGCAGAGCTGGTCAGTCAACCACAATTTGGTAGTGTCAGCTTAAACAGTGATGGTAGCTTTAGTTATCAACATGACGGCAGTGAAAACCATGGCGACAGCTTTACATTCCAAGTTCGTGATAGCGCCGGTGCGTTATCGGCAGTACAGACAGTAACACTAACGGTCGCGCCAGTTGCAGATGCACCGGTTGTCATGGATGACATTGCCACCACTGCAGAAGACACGCCAGTGAACTTTAGTTTGGTAGCAAATGACAGTGATGCAGAAGATGACTTAGTGGTCGCTTCAGCGGCTATCGTATTACCTGCGAGTAAAGGCACGGTAAGTATCACTAACGGCATTGCCACGTATACACCGAACAGCAACGTAACGGGGACAGACACTTTTACTTATACGGTAAAAGATGCGGCATTGAATACCTCGACAGCGGCAACAGTGACAGTCACCATTACCCCAGTGAACGACCTCCCTGAGGTACAAGCTATCAGCTTAAGTGTGGATGAAGACACCGCATCAGCAGTGACCAATGTGCGTTCACTGGCCAGTGATGTGGAAGACACCATCCCAACGGGCACGATTAACTTAGTCAGAGCGCCAAGCTCAGGGCAAGTGGTGTTTGACCAAGCCGCGGGCACCTTTGTGTATACCCCAGATGCGAACGTTACAGGGCAAGACAGTTTCACCTACACCATTACCGACAGCGAAGGCGGTGTGTCACTGCCAGGAACCGTTACGGTAAATATAGGTGCGGTGAATGACCGCCCCGTTGTTGCTAATGATGCAGTGACGACTGATGAAGATACCGCAACAACGTTAGCTATTTTAGCAAACGACTCAGACGTAGAAGACAGTGGCTTTAATGCTGCCAACGTAAGCCTTGAAAACCAAGGCACGGGGGCGGGCATGTACGACTTTGCGACAGTCAGTGTTAACCTCGATGGTAGTTTAGCTATCGTGCCAAGCCAAGATGTGAATGGGGTATTTAGTTTCACCTACACATTAACAGACAGCGAAGGCTTAAGCTCAACCCCAGCGACCGTCACACTGACCATTAATGCCGTGAACGATGCACCAGTGGCGCTAGATAACACCGCCCAACTGCAAGAAGAAGGTTCATTTGAAGTTAACGTATTGGGTAACGACAGTGATGTTGATATCGGCGACAGCTTAGATGTGAGCAGTGTGACGGTTGTCAGTGCACCAAGCAATGGGCAAACTCAAGTAACCGCAACGGGGGCAATCATTTACACCGCCAATGCAGATTACTATGGTGACGACAGCTTTACTTACACAGTTAAAGACAGCAATGGCG
>NZ_JACJDT010000112.1:0-1563 GCF_014163675.1 Pseudoalteromonas sp. SR44-5 | reverse complement strand
ACTTTTCAATATTCTTGATTTTTTTCTCGCCACCCATAAATAAAAATGGCGCAAAGCCGTACACTTCATTAGCATTGAGTGGGCCATATTTTTTTAATGCCGCAGGGAAAAGTGGTTTCTTTTGGTTGTTTTTAATATCAAGTCGCTCAGGGCTTTGAAATGCTATAAAATTTTTTATTGTCCGCTCAGTTTTACCTGCTTTAATATCTTGTTCATTTCCTTGCTTAGTCCGCATCCAATTAAGGTAAGGGCTGATTTCCACAGAATGTCCGGTTTTCTCACCGTAGAGTTTTAAATTGCCCCAGGCATTACGCGCTATAACATAATAAATATCGTCGTGCTCAAACGGGGTGTCTTCTAAAAATCGGTCAAGAATGTCTTGATAATCCGCTGGATTTGTCAGCCAAAATAAACCATCGGCAAAGCCGCTGAAACCGAGTATTTGCCAGTATTCAAGTAGCTGGTCAGGCAGTTTCCCTCGATACGCTTCTATATCAGCGGTAGTCGCGGGTACAGTTGTTGTTGGTTGCCTAAATTTGCTTAGAAAATAATCTAAGGCGTCATCATTCGTTTCTATCATGGGCTCTCTACTTTTTATTTAACGGGCAGCGCTCAAGTTGAATGTTCAACTTAGCATCTGGGCCATGTTTTTTAAATGCTTTTTCAACTTGCTCATCCATTAATTGCACGCGTGTTTTATCCCCTTTTTTACTTCCTATAGCTCTGCTTTGGCCCACTGCGGACCTAAAGAGCCGTTGCAATGGTCGTTACCATGTTGAAGCGAGCGGAATGAGAGTGCATAACTAACAGCTAAATGGTGTCTGTGGATGTGTTGTGCAGGCACGCAAAAATGTATGGCTAAACACTAATCTTAAACGATTCTAGCGCTCAGCCTTACAACATCCATGTTGTTAAAAAGCGGGGTTATTTTTACTTGAATTCAAGTTATCAATGAGTACATTTACTGCGCTGTGATTACTTCATGAACGGTATTTTCACGCTCAAAATTGAGATTAAATTGGCCTTGGCGATTAATGGTAAAAATGGCGCGCGTCCAGTTTTCTGGTTGGTGTTTAGTGGCATTCACAAATAGGGTGTTGAATAAATCGACTATCTCGTCTGTCACGGTAATCGGCTGTTCGCTTGTATCAGCAGCAGTTTGATAATGATCTTTGCATTCAAGCTCGCTTTCATCTTCGCAGTTTAAAATAAGTTGTGCTTCAAGCCACGGCTCTTTTATTTGCTGATAAAGGTACTGACCTAGGTGATGCGAGATGTTTTTAATATTTGGTTGCATATGCTGTCCTTAGCGCTTTCTATATAGTTAATTATTGCTCAATGAGTACGACGATTGATTTACCTTGCTCAGCCGCATCTCTAAAGGTTACAAAGTACTTGTCTCGAACGAGGTCATAGGCTTCGGGGTTTACTTCATCAACTCCATCCTTTTCAATTTCAGCGATTATGTTCTGCCCCTCTAAGCTATCAATATCGAAGCTATATTCTTGTTGCATTATGTCATATAAATCTTTCACCATATCGGCTGGGAAAAAGCCGAAAGTG
>NZ_JACJDT010000111.1:0-1578 GCF_014163675.1 Pseudoalteromonas sp. SR44-5 | reverse complement strand
GGTTGTCAGTGCACCAAGCAATGGGCAAACTCAAGTAACCGCAACGGGGGCAATCATTTACACCGCCAATGCAGATTACTATGGTGACGACAGCTTTACTTACACAGTTAAAGACAGCAATGGCGCGATATCTAACCTTGCTACTGTCACCATGACTGTAAACCCAGTCAATGATGCGCCGGTGGCACAAACGCAAACCCTTAGCCTTGATGAAGATGCAAGCTTATTGATCACATTGCTTGCGACAGACATCGAAAATGACAGCTTAACTTATCGCATTGATACTGATGTCGCACACGGAACGCTAGTTCAACAAAGCAGTGATAGTTGGTTGTATACACCTGCGGCAGATTATAACGGCAGTGATAGTTTCACGTTTGTAGCCAATGATGGTGCGTTAGATTCAGCTCCTGTTAGTGTTAACTTAACCGTTAATGCTGTAAATGATGCCCCAGTTGCCAGTGCAGAGGCGGTGTCAGTAAATGAAGATACGCTACTGACGGTCAACCTTGCCGCCAGCGATATCGAAGGCGATACCTTAACGTATCAAATCAGCAGTCAGCCACAAAATGGCCGTGTTACATTGACTGGATCGCAAGCAGTATACCAAGGCGAGAGTGACTTCTTTGGCACCGATAGCTTTAGCTTTGTTGCTAACGATGGCAACGTAGATTCAGCACCTGCGGTGATCACAGTGACCGTGAGCAGTGTCAATGATGTGCCAGTGATCAGCGGTTCACCGACTGTGTCAGTGAGTGAAAAAATCGTTTATAGTTTTGCGCCAACGGCAACTGACACCGAGGGTGATAATTTAACCTTTAGCATCAGTAATAAACCAAGTTGGTTGGGTTTTGATAGCAGTACCGGGTTGCTCAGTGGTACCGCTGGTAACAGTGATGTGGGTGTGTATAGTAATATTGTGATCAGTGTCAGCGATGGCATGGATACGGTAAGCTTACCGGCATTTAGCTTAACGGTGATCAACGTCAATGACGCGCCAACGATTGGTGGTGCTCCAACATTAAATGTTGATCAAGATACCCTTTATAGCTTTACCCCAACAGCCAGCGATATTGATGGCGACAGCTTAACCTTTAGCATTAGCAACAAGCCGAGCTGGGCAAACTTTGATAGCAGCACTGGGCAGTTGTCAGGTACGCCAAGTAATGATGATGTCGGCGTAAATAATAACATTATTATTTCAGTATCAGACGGCGCGATTACTACAGCATTGAGTAGCTTTAATCTCACCGTTAAGAACGTTAACGATGCACCGACAATCAGTGGTACACCGAACACCACGGTAAGCGAAGACAGTCAGTATCAGTTTACGCCATCAGTGCGTGATATTGATGGTGATAGCCTCAGTTTCAGCATCATTAATAAGCCAAGTTGGGCAAGCTTTGACACCAGCACGGGTGAATTAGCGGGCACGCCACAGAACGAGGATGTGGGCAGCTACGCGGCTATTACTATCAGTGTTAACGATGGCACAGATAGCGCCAGTTTAACGCCATTTACATTAGAGGTCACCAACACCAACGATGCGCCGGTAGGGCAAAACTTCGCGTTTAACCT
>NZ_JACJDT010000110.1:0-1589 GCF_014163675.1 Pseudoalteromonas sp. SR44-5 | reverse complement strand
GGCGGCATCAGCGGCGGCATCAGCGGCGGCATCAGCGGCGGCATCAGCTACAACATCAGCGATCACATCTACAATAATACATCCGTGGCCTAGATCGATCTGAGGGTTAGCATTGGTATATTGTTTAGGTTCACCGGGTTGAATGCGGCCAGTTAGCATTTCATCAAGTTTAGTGGTACTCATTGTAGGTATTTCCTTTTTTTGTTAAAAAATAAACAGCCAGTAAAGACTAGCAAAGCCCTCAAACAAAATGTATTACACTTGATTACAAATGAATCTCTCAGATAACACAGAGATATATGGTCACTCCGCCAGCGAATTTTTTACTAATAAAGGTAACGGTCCTATGACATAAATCCGGCGTCTAATGTCTATTTCGTTGGAAATTAAAAAGTGGAAAGTAAAAAGGACAGACACATTTTTTTGCAAAAACTACAGTATCAACTACTGTTTTTGCAAAAATCATAGTATCAACCACTGTTATTACACACAGTGCTACTGAAGTTGATATATTATGACTCGCGCAAGAAAAAAGCTTATTGATTTAGCATCGATATCTTATTATCACTTAATCTCACGATGCGTGAGACGTGCATTCTTGTGTGGTGATGATAAATACACAGGTAAAAACTTTGCTCACCGTAGGGAGTGGTTAGTAGAGCGAATTAAGTTATTAAGTAGTGTGTTTGCCATTGAAATTGCTGCCTACGCGATTATGAGCAATCACTATCACCTTGTTGTGAACGTCAATAGGCGTCAAGCACTTGATTGGTCTGATGATGAAGTAATTAACCGCTGGTATCAGCTTTATAACGACCACTTTTTAGTCGACCGCCATTTAAAAGGTGAGCAGTTAGATAAGCCAAGTTTGCTCTTTTTTAATGAGATCATCGCTAATGGCGAGAAAGATTGTATGACATCAGCTGGTATATGAAAAACCTCAATGAGTACATTGCCCGCGAGGCCAATAAAGAAGATAACTGCACGGGTAAGTATTATTCGCTGCCATCCTTGGCGCTCACCCTTCGGGCTGCCTGACGGCATTCAAATTTATTCCTTATAAATTTGAGGGAAGGGCGCATTACTTATAAAGAATAGTCGCAAGCATTATTAGATGAAACCGCAATGCTCAGTTGCATGGCCTACGTTGATTTGAACTCTATCAGAGCAAACATAGCCAATACGCTTGAAGACCGTGATTTCACCTCAATTCAAGAACGTATAGCGCACTTTAAAGCCTTTACCACAGACACGGTTAAAGCGAATAAGCTTCTCAAACAAAAAGATAATATTCAGCATGAAAGCCAACCAGCACAGCTAAAACCATTTGGCGGCAATCACATTAAACACAGGATCCCCTTTGCCTTACTGGATTATATTGAATTAGTCGACTGGAGCGGCCGCCACATAGATCCAAAGAAAAAAGGGCATATCAACAAAACTATGCCAAAAGTGCTCCTGACTTTGAATATAGAAGAAGCGCAATGGCTTGAATCAATTCAACGTTTCAGGCAGCAGTACTCAAATTTTGCAGGCAGCAAACAACGGTTAAAGCAGCAAGCCGCCAGCAACGATGTAAAATGGTACAA